>DATAQP010000225.1:0-8817 GCA_036264595.1 Allostellaceae bacterium | reverse complement strand
GTGACGCCATCCTGCATAGCCAGCCGCTCTATGGCGGCACCGAGACGCTGATCGCCCGCACCCTGCAGTCTTTCGGCATCGCCGCCGCGGGGTTTTCGGACGGCATCGGCGAGACGGCGATCCGCGCCGCCGCCGACGAGGCCATGAAGAAAGGCCGCGTCTCGGTGGTGCTGATCGAGACGCCGTCCAACCCGCTCAACACGCTGGTCGACATGAGGCTGGTGCGGCGGGTCGCCGACGAGATCGCGTCGCGCCAGGGTCACAAGCCGGTCGTCGTCTGCGACAACACGCTGCTAGGCCCGGTCTTCCAGAAGCCGCTGCTTCACGGCGTCGACATCGTCGTCTACTCGCTGACCAAATATGTCGGTGGGCACAGCGACCTCATCGCCGGCGCGGCGCTCGGCAGCCAGGAGCACATGCGCTCGGTCAAGCTGCTGCGCGGCGCCATCGGCACGCAGCTCGACCCGCACTCGGCGTGGATGATCGCGCGCTCGCTCGAGACGCTGTCGCTGCGCATGACCGCCGCCTGCCGCAACGCCGAGATCGTCGCGCAGTTCCTCGCCGAGCATCCGCGCGTGGCCAAGGTCTATTTCGCCGCGCTGCTGCCCAAGGAGGATCCGGCGCGGCGCGTCTTCGAGCAGCAATGCGGCGCCGCCGGCGCGACCTTCTCCTTCGACGTCAAGGGCGGCGAGAAGGGGGCCTTCCAGTTCCTCAACGCGCTCGAGATCTTCAAGCTCGCCGTCAGCCTCGGCGGCACCGAATCGCTGATCTGCCATCCGGCGACGACGGTGCATTCCGGCGTCCCCAAGGCGACGCGCGAGCGCATCGGCATCTCCGACGCGACGATCCGGCTCTCGATCGGCATCGAGAACGCCGACGATCTCGTCGCCGACCTGACCCAGGCGCTGGCGGCGATCGGCGCTTGAGGCGCCTCCGCTCGACGCTGCCTTAACCCGGTGCCATCATCGGCTATCCGAAGCTGGAGGTCCCCATTGTCCGAAGCTCGCCGCATTCCGCTCGCCCCCTCCGCCGCAAGCCCGCTCGGCATCCGCCCGGCGATCGAGGCCTTGCCCGCCTCCAAGATCGGCGAGGTCGCCGCTGTCGGTTTCGGCGATCCGGCGATCGTGCCGCTATGGTTCGGCGAGGGCGACCTGCCGACACCTGCTTTCATCGCCGATGCCGCCATCGCGGCGCTGCGCGAGGGTCAGACCTTCTACACCCACAAGCGCGGCATCCCGGAGCTGCGCCAGGCGATCGCCGAGTATCTCACGCGGCTGCACGCAAGGCCGGTCGGCGGCGAGCGCGTCGTCGTCACCAGCGCCGGGATGAGCGCTATCATGCTGGCCTGCCAGATTCTCGTCGAGCCGGGCGACAACGTCGTCATCGTCAGCCCAGTCTGGCCCAACATCAACGCCTCGGTCGAGGCGCTCGGCGGCGAGGCGCGTGCGGTGCCGCTGGTCGCGACGCCGGAGGGCGGCTGGCGCCTCGATGTCGAGCGCGTGATCGGCGCCTGCGATGAGCGCACGCGTGCCATCTTCGTCAACTCGCCGTCGAATCCGACCGGCTGGATGTGGCGCCGCGACGAGGCCGAGGCACTGCTCGCCGCCGCGCGCAAGCGCGGGATCTGGCTGATGTCCGACGAGGTCTACGAGCGCATCGTCTATGACCGTCCGGTCGCCCTCTCGCTGCTCGACATCGCCGAGCCCGAGGACCGCATTATCGTCATCAACAGCTTCTCGAAATCCTGGGCGATGACGGGCTGGCGGCTGGGCTGGATGGTGACCTGCGAGGCGTTGCACCCCGTGCTCGACAAGCTCATCGAGTTCAACACCTCGGGCGCGCCGACCTTCCTGCAGCCCGCCGCCATCGCCGCCATTCGCGACGGCGAGCCCTTCGTCGCCAGCATGGTCGAGCGCTGCCGCGCCGGGCGCGACATCATCATGGCCGGGCTCGCCACCTTCTCGCGCGTGCGCGCGACGCCACCGGATGGCGCCTTCTACGCCTTCTTCCGCGTCGACGGCATGACCGACAGCCTCGAATTCGCCAAGGAGATCGTGCGCCGCTGCAAGGTCGGGCTGGCGCCCGGCGCCGCTTTCGGCCCGGCCGGCGAAGGCTATCTCAGGCTGTGCTTCGCAAGCTCGCCCGAGCGCCTCAACGAGGCACTCGAGCGGTTGCGGCCGATGCTCGGCTAGGCTCGCTGGAGGCGCTCAATCGTCGATCGCCTGATAGGCCAGCGTCGTGAAATCGTCATTGATGGCGACGTCGTTCGGACCGGCCATCAGGCGCTGGCTCAGCAGAACGGCTACCATGTTCTCGTGCGGATCCGTCCACCACGAGGTGCCGAAGCCGCCCATCCAGCCATAGCTGCCGGGCGAGGGTGCGAGTCCGTCGCGCTGCGTCGTCACCGAGACGCCGAGGCCCCAGCCCGTCCTGTCCCAGAAGCCGGGAAAGAACGGCGAGGCCGCTTTCTGCGCCGGCGTCAGATGATCCGCCGTCATCAGCTCGACGGTCGACCGCGCCAGGATGCGCTCCGCGCCGAGCCGGCCGAGCTTCAGCATCATGTGCCCGAAGGCGAGGAAGTCGTCCGCCGTCGAGACCAGCCCGCCGCCGCCGGATTGGAAATTCGGCGGACGAGACCATTGGCCGCCGCGCGCCTCGTCGTAGACGGCGAGCCGGCCACTCGCGGCATCGATCCGATAGCAGGTCGCCAGCCGATCGAGCTGTGTCGCCAGCACGCTGAACGCGGTGTCCTTCATGCCGAGCGGCGCGAAGATGCGCTCCTGCAGGAAATCCTCGAGACTCATCCCGGCGGCGCGCGCGATCAGCACGCCCAATATGTCGGAGCCCGTGTGGTACATCCATTTCTCGCCCGGCTGATGCAGCAGCGGCAGGCTGGCGAAGCGGGCCATCCAGACGTCCGGCGTCAGCAAGGTCACCTTCGGCCCGGGCGCAAGACCTGCTTCCTCGATCGCCTGCTGAACCGGATAGCGGCCGGGCTGCGCCATCACCGCCCCGAAGCCGAGCCGGAAGGTCAGAAGGTCGCGCAAGGTGATCGGCCGGTTGGCCGGCACCGTATCGTCTAGCGGGCTGTCGATCGCGCGCAAGACCTTGCGGTCGGCGAGCTCGGGAAGAAGTCGGTCGACCGGCTCGTCGAGCCTGAGCCTCGCCTCCTCGACGAGGATCATGGCGGCCGCGGCGGTGATCGGCTTGGTCATCGAGGCGATGCGGAAGATGGTGTCGCGCGCCATCGCCGTGCCGGCCGCCAAATCCTGCGCGCCGATCGTCTCGACGTGAGTTTCGTCGCCGCGCGCGAGCAGCGCGACAACGCCGGCGACCTTGCCGCGCTCGACATAGCCTGCCATGACATCGCGCAGGCGGCCGAGCCGCTTCCGGGAAAATCCCAACTCATTCCTCCTTCACGAAGGCGCCGTCCTTGTAGCTGGCGCCGAAATAGACGGTGATCCGGCTGATCCGTTCGCCGGCGAAGGTCCAGAATTCCGTGTTGCAGAATTCCGTTCCCTCCTCGGTGGTGATCTTGTAGAGCACGAAGGCTTCGCTGCCTTGCGCGAAGACCTTCTCGACGGCGAGCGTGCGAATGCGCGCGCTGTTCGGCCAGCATCTGGCGAAATAGGCCGCTTTGTCGATCGCGTCGTCGCGCGGGCTGGTGAAGCTGAAATCGTCGGTTAGCAGATCGTCGACGAGCTCGCGGTCCTTCGCCACATAGGCGGCGAAATAGCGGCGGACGATATCGGGCTTCGGTGCGGATTGCATGGCGCGATCTCCCTATTTCGGCATCATCGCGAGATAGGGCTGCGCTTCTTTGACCGCCCGCGCATAGGACGGTCGCTCCATCAGGCGGCCGAGATACGCCGCCGCGTGCTTGTGCGTTTGCGCGAAGGGGAGCACGAGGTTGGCATAGAACAGCGCCGGTGCGGCGGCGCAATCGGCCATGGTGAAGGCATCGCCCATTGCCCAGGGTCTGGTGTCCATCTCGGCGTCGATCATGACGCAGGCGGTGCGCAGCAGAGTCTTCGCCTCCTCGACGCCGAAGGAATCGCCCTGTCCCGCCGGGCGTAGCCGGTCGGTGACGATCTTCCCCACGGGAACGTTGACGTAGAGATCGTAGAAGCGATCGCGCAGCCGCGTCTGCGACGCGAGATCGGCATCGGCGGGCACGAGCTGTGTCTTCCCCGGATAATGCTGATCCAGATATTCGATGATGATGCTCGATTCCGCCACGGTGCGTTGCGTCGCGCGATCGCGCAGCAACGGGAACTTGCCGATCGGCCAGATCTGCTTGAACGACGCGGTGGCGGCCTGGTCGCGGAGATCGACAATATGTGGCACGAACTGGATGTCGTTCTCGTAGAGCGCGACGAGCACCTTCTGGCAGAAGGACGACAGGGGATGGAAGTAGAGCTCGAGGGACATGGCGGGGCTCCTCTCTGTGGCGCTTGATAAGCGGGCCGGTCAGGATTTTGCGGCGCTGCGCCGGAGCGCCTCGCCCAGCTGATCGAGCAGGCCGCGCGTGCCCTGCTCGCGCTGGCCGGCATCGTCGTAGCTGTCGTTGATCTCCACCGTGGCCAGCGAGACCGATATGCGAGCCTTGTCGAGATGCATGTCGTAGCTCGAGATGATGCGCTGGTTTGGCACGATGTCTTGATAGCGGGCCTTGAAAACATGGATCGGTCCGCTCGGCGGACCGCCGCTGACGCGCTCCCGTCCGCCGACTCGGAAGTCGAGCTCATGGTCGGATTTCTCCCACTCCTCGGGACCGACGAACCATTTTCCCTTGGCCTCCGGCGTCGCCCAGGCGGCGAAAACCAGCGCGGGCGGCGCGTCGTAGCTGCGCTCGATGACGAAGTTGGCACGGGTCACGGAGCGTTCGACCATGGCATTTCTCCCATCCGCAGTGATTGCGATATGCAACTGGTTGCAGGCTAATTAAACCGGTGAGATAATGCAACCAGTTTTTGTGGGGTACAAATGCGCGGCGAACACCGGTCGGGTTGTCCGATCAATCTCACTCTCGAGATCCTGGGCGACAAATGGAGCCTGCTGATCATTCGCGACATGATCTTCGGCAACCGACGGCATTTCCGCGAGCTGCTCACCAAATCCGAGGAGGGCATCGCCTCCAACATCCTTGCCGACCGGCTCAAGACCCTGGTCGAGCAGGGAATCGTCACCAAGGCAGACGATCCGAGCCACAAGCAGAAAGCGATCTATAGCCTCACCGAGCAGGGCATCGAGCTGCTGCCGATCCTGGCGCAGATGGCAGGCTGGGGACACAAATACCTGCCGGTCACCGAGGAGCTCGGCATTCGCGCCCAATTGCTCGAGGAGGGCGGGCCGGCGATGTGGAGCGACTTCATGGAAGAATTGCGCGAGACACATCTCGGCTTGTCTCCCCGCCGCAACAAGCAAGGCGGCCCTTCCGTCGCCGCGCGGTTGCAATCCGCCTATGAGAGGGTCGTCGCCCGGCGCAGCAAGACGGCGAGCCGCCCTGCGCGGCGAAGGTGACGGTGGTCAGCCCTTCGATCAGGTGATCGCCCGAAGCGTCCACCGCGATATTGGTGAAGACGAGGCGCTCGGGCGCCACGATCTCTTGGAAAACTCCCTTCATCGGATAATCGGTGCCGTCGGGCGCGCGCATGACGATCCGCAGGGCGCCGCCCGGCCGGACATCCATCTCGCAGACCGGGTTGGTGAACCCGTGCGGCCCCCACCATTGCGCGACGTGCAGCGGGTCGGTCCAGAGCTTGAACATCAGCTCGGGCGGCGCGTTGAAGATTCGGGTGAGGACGACGTCACGTTCGGTCATTGCTACTGTCTCCGCACAGATCTCGGGCTGCGCTCGGTACCGTCCGAGCTCAACGCTGCATAAGGTGCTCGGCAAGCCGCTCGAACGCGCTGCTCCAGCCGCCCTGATGGCCGTCGCGCTGGCCGACCGAGTCGAAGACGGCCTGACGGAACGTCATGCGCGTCTTGTCGCCCTGCGCGGCGAAGGTGATGGTGACCAGCGTCTCGTGGCCGGGGCGACCGTTTTCGTCGTCCCAGGCGAAGGTGAAGACAAGGCGCTCGGGCGCGACAATCTCGCGATAGACGCCTCCCTGCCAAAGCTCTTTGCCGTCCTCGTCGCGGCGCAGGCAGGTCCGCCAAGTGCCGCCGGGCCGCAACTCGCCGTCCATATGCGTCGCCGTGAAGCCGCGCGGACCCGCCCAGCTCCTGGCAGCAGCGGGGTCCGTCCAGGCCTTGAAGACGAGGTGGGGCGGCGCATCGAGGATGCGCGTGATGACGAGCGTCCGGTCATCCGTCGCCTCGGCGGCGTCAAGTCTTGGGTTTGCGGCCATGCTTTCTCTCCTTGGCTTGCAGCTCGTGCAGATAGGTGCCCAGGCGATCGAAGCTCTCCTCCCAGAAACGGCGATAATTCTCGAGCCATTGGGTGGCGTCCTTGAGCGGCGCCGCCTCGAGCCGACAGGGCCGCCATTGCGCCTCGCGCCCGCGCCTGATCAACCCAGCGCGCTCCAGCACCTTCAAGTGGCGTGAGATCGCCGGCAGGCTCATCGCGAAAGGCTCGGCCAGCTCGGTGACCGAGGTCTCGCCCAAAGCGAGACGCGCGAGGATGGCGCGCCGCGTCGGATCGGCGAGAGCCGAGAAGGTGGTGCTGATGCTGTCGGGCGACATGGCTTCATTTAATCGATTTGTTAAATAACATGGTGGTTAAATAATGCGCGCAGACGAGCTTGTCAAGCGGTCATGGCTCGCCCTGGCTCATCCGTGCCTCGGCGAGGATCCAGTTGCGGAAGGCGACGATCTTGGGCCGCTCGGCGCTCGCCTCGGGACAGACCAGCCAATAGGAATAATTTGCCGGCAGGCTCTGGTCGAAGGGGCGGACGAGGCGGCCGGCCTTGAGGTCGTCACCGGCCAGCGTGCCCTTGGCGATGGCGACGCCCTGGCCCTCGATTGCCGCCTGGATGAGCATGCCGGAATCGCTGAAGCCGGGGCCGCGGGTCGCATCGATATCGGCGATGCCGACGGTCTTGAACCAGAGCTGCCAGAGATCGCGCGGCTCGTCATGGAGCAGCGTGTGCGCCCAGAGATCGGCTGGCACGCGCAACGGCTTCGGCCCCGACAGCAGAGAGGGGCTGCAGACCGGAAAGAAACTCTCGGTCAGGATGAGATCCGATCGCATGCCGGGATACTGTCCGCTGCCGGCGCGCAGCGCGAAGTCGAAATCCTCGCGCGCCAGGTCGATTTGCTCGGTCGAGCTCGAGATCCGTAGATCGATCTCCGGATGGGCGGCGCGGAAACGGCCGAGGCGGGGCAGCAGCCATTTCGCCGCGAAGGATGGCAGCACGGTCGCGCTCAACACCCCGGCGGCGTCGTGCTGGTGCAGACGTCGCGTCGCCCCGGCGATGCGGTCGAAGGCGACGGTGATCTCGGCGAGATAGGCCTGCGCCGCGTCGGTCAGCAGCAGCCCGCGCCCGACGCGGCGGAAGAGCTTGAGGCCGAGCCGGTCCTCGAGCGCCCTGATCTGATGGCTCACCGCAGCCTGGGTGACGTTGAGCTCGGCGGCTGCGGCGGTGAAGCTGAGATGGCGCGCCGCCGCCTCGAAGGCGCGCAGGGCATTGAGCGGCGGCAGGCTGCGACTCATTAGATAATCTCATTTATGGAATGAAAAACCATCGTTTTTCAGCGTGCAAGCCACTGCCTATGTAAAGAAATGCAGGCAGACGATCGATAAGAAATTTCCCGAAATTGCCGCCCTAGCAGATACGTGTTCAGGAGCAAGCCATGCCCCTCGATAGCATTCTACCGCCCTCTCCGATCGATTTGCCTGCCGCCGCGCGGCTTCGCGTCCATGCCGCCCTGGAAGGGTGGGAGCCGCGAGCGATCGAATCGCCCGGGCGGTTTCGCCCGCTCGCTGCCTTGCGCACGGCGCTCGCCCTGCTGCGCCGCCCATTGTCTGACAAAGGGCTCGGCCTATGTTATTAAGGTAGGAGACTGCCGGTCATTCGGCGAGGACGACCCGCGAAGCGGCAGTCGACGTAAGGCAAGGCCTCACGATACGGGAGGACACCGCCATGAACGTCGAAGCCATCTTGCGCTCGAAGGGAAGCAGCGTCGCGACGATCCGTCCCGACGCCACCATCGCCGCGGCGGTCCACGAGCTGAAGACCCGCGGCATAGGGGCGTTGCTGGTCAGCTCGGACGGCAAGCGGGTCGCCGGTATCCTATCCGAGCGCGACATCGTTCATGCCCTCGCCGAGCAGGGGGCCGCGCTCTTGTCGAGGACCGTCGACAAGCTGATGACCCGCAAGGTCATTACCTGTGTCCCCGAGGACACGGTAAGCGAGCTGATGGCGCGCATGACTCAGCACCGTTTCCGCCATCTTCCGGTGGTCCGCGACGGCGTTCTCATCGGCATCGTCAGCATCGGCGATCTGGTCAAGAACCGCATCGAGGAGGTCGAGTTCGAGGCCAATTCGCTGCGCAGTTTCATCGCCAGCTGACGCTCTCCCGCCGGCTCTCGGGCTGTCGCGGTCCCGCCGCCCGAGGAAGCTGTTGGCACTCGCCCGGAAAGAGTGCTAAGAACCCATCCGAACGCAATCACATAACAACGGGAGACCATATTCATGGCGTTTCGACCATTGCACGATCGTGTGCTTGTCCGCCGCATCGAGCAGTCTGCCAAGACGGCTGGCGGCATCATCATCCCCGATACCGCGAAAGAGAAGCCGATGGAGGGCGAGGTCATCGCCGCGGGCCCCGGCGCCCGCAACGAACAGGGCCAGCTCGTGGCGCTCGACGTCA
>DATAQP010000136.1:0-1786 GCA_036264595.1 Allostellaceae bacterium | reverse complement strand
GTCTTGGAGAATGTCGTCGGCGCCTATCTCATCGGCACCGAGCTCAAGCTGACGGTGGCGCTCGTCGTCATCATCGGCGTCCTCGTCGTCAAGCCCTCCGGTCTCTTCGGCCGCGTCCTGGTGAGCCGGGTATGACGACCGGCAGCGACGCCGCGTCCGCCATGCGGGCCAAAGGCGAGGCCGAGCTGACGCTGCGCTTCTGGCAGCTCGTCGGCCTCGCCGCGCTGGTCGCCGCCGCCTGCCTCGTCCCCTTCCTGCTCAGCAACTACCACATCTTCCAGGTCACCTTGGCGCTCGCCTATTCGATCGCGCTGCTCGGCCTCAACATGCTGACCGGCTATAACGGCCAGATCTCGCTCGGCCATGGCGCCTTCTACGCGCTCGGCGCCTATGTCACGGCGATACTGATGGCGAAGTTCGGCATCGCCTATTGGCTGACCATCCCGGTCGCCGGCTTCGTCTGCCTCGTCGTCGGCTTCCTCTTCGGCCTGCCGGCCTTGCGCCTCGAAGGCCTCTATCTCGCCCTCGCCACCTTCGCCCTCGCGGTCGCGACGCCGCAGCTCCTCAAATACAAGCATCTCGAGGAGTGGACCGGCGGCGTCCAGGGCATCGTCATCACCAAGCCCGATCCGCCCTTCGATCTGCCGATCAACGAGGATCAGTGGCTCTATTTCTTCACCCTGGCGATCACCATCGTCATGTTCCTCCTCGGCTGGAACCTGCTGCGCGGCCGCATCGGGCGCGCCATCGTCGCCATCCGCGACCATCCGATCGCGGCCGAGACGATGGGCATCAACACGGCGCTCTACAAATCGCTGACCTTCGGCGTCAGCGCCCTCTTCACCGGGGTAGCCGGCTCGCTTGGCGCCATCGCCGTGCAGTTCGTCGCCCCCGACAGCTTCAACGTGTTTCTCTCGATCAGCTTCCTGGTCGGCGTGGTAGTCGGCGGGCTCGCCTCGATCTCGGGGGCGCTCTATGGCGCGCTCTTCATCCAGTTCGTTCCGAACATCGCCGATCAGATCTCCAAGGCGGCGCCCTGGGCGATCTACGGCATCTTCCTCATCGCCTTCATGTATATGATGCCGACCGGCGTCTCCGGCGCGATCCAGGCGCTGTGGCAGCGCGCGCGGCATTACGCCGGCAGATGAGTGCGAACCGATTTCACGACGGCCTATTTTACGTTGGGCGAGAGCCCGAGGGGCCTGGCAAAAGGCCCAAGGGGCCGCAAGCAAAGGGAAGGAAACTCGAGATGACAAGGAACTGGTTGCAACTCTCTGCCGCCGCGCTGATTGCCGCGTCCCTGGTGACGGGCCCGGCGGCGGCGCAGAAGAAATACAGTCCCGGCGCCAGCGACAAGGAAATCAAGATCGGCCAGACCAATCCCTATAGCGGTCCGGCCTCGGCCTACGGCGCCAACGGCAAGACCGAGGCGGCGTATTTCGCCATGCTCAACGATGAGGGCGGCATCAACGGCCGCAAGATCAACTTCATCTCGCTCGACGACGGCTACAGCCCGCCCAAGACGGTCGAGCAGGTGCGCAAGCTGGTCGAGCAGGACGAGGCGCTGCTCATCTACGCGCCGCTCGGCACGCCATCGAACAGCGCCATCCACCAATACATGAACGCCAAGAAGGTGCCGCAGCTCTACGTCGCCACCGGCGCGTCGAAATGGGGAGATCCCAAGAACTTCCCGTGGACCATGGGCTTCCAGCCCGACTATCACACTGAGGCGGTGATCTACGCCAAGCACATCCTGGCCAACGTCAAGGATGCCAAGATCGCCGTC
>DATAQP010000102.1:0-14155 GCA_036264595.1 Allostellaceae bacterium | reverse complement strand
GAGAAGGCCGCCTTGATCTGGGCCCGGCTGATGGCGGAAGGCACGGCGAGGGGGCGGAGGCGCAGCGCGCTGGACATGATCATCGCCGCGGTCGCCGAAGCGAATGGCTGCATCGTGGTCAGCGACAATGAGAAGGATTTTTCTGGGATCGAGATCGTCAATCCGCTGCGAGCGACGACCGTTGAGGGAAAACGATAGAGAGGGAGGGAGTAGCCGCAGCTTTTGGTGTCTGGCCCTGATTTCCCGCGTCCGAGCCCGGCGCGCGCGCCAGCGCTATTAACCGGCGTGCGGTTGTCACTGACCAGGCCTATGCAATTTCCGCTGGTGTCCACCGGCATCGCGCCACCCCTCTCGCCAAGCCCGCCTGCTACCCAGCCTCTCTTGCCCCTCCGCCCGCGCGGCTTTACAAGACCTCTCTCCCGTGTCGTGGTCCGGCGCTCCCGGGCGGCGGGACACCACTCTTTTAAGGCAGACCGATGCACGCCTACCGAACCCATACGTGCGGCCAGCTGCGGCTGGGCGACGCCGGCAAGACCGTCAGGCTCTCGGGCTGGGTCCATCGCAAGCGCGATCACGGGCAGCTGCTCTTCGTCGATCTCAGGGACCATTACGGCCTCACGCAATGCGTCATCGACAGCTCCAGCCCGATCTTCAAGGCGGCCGATGCGCTGCGTGTCGAGAGCGTCGTCACCGTCACCGGCACGGTCAAGGCGCGCTCGGCCGAGACGGTCAACGCCAAGCTGCCGACCGGCGAGATCGAGCTCGTCATCAGCGAGCTCGCGCTGCAATCGGAGGCGGAGACGCTGCCTTTCCCGGTCAACAGCGACGCCGATTATCCCGAGGACATGCGGCTCAAATATCGCTTCCTCGATCTCAGGCGCGAAGCCGTGCATGCCAACATCGTGCTGCGGTCTGAGGTCATCGCCTCGATCCGCCGGCGCATGATCGCGCAGGGCTTCATGGAGTTCCAGACGCCGATCCTGACGGCGAGCTCGCCGGAAGGGGCGCGCGACTATCTGGTGCCGAGCCGGCTGCATCCCGGCGAGTTCTACGCACTGCCGCAGGCGCCGCAGCAATTCAAGCAGCTCCTCATGGTCGCCGGCTTCGACCGCTACTTCCAGATCGCGCCGTGCTTCCGCGACGAGGCCTCGCGCGCCGACCGCTCGCCCGGCGAGTTCTACCAGCTCGACCTCGAGATGTCGTTCGTGACGCAAGACGACGTCTTCGACGCGGTGGCGCCGGTGCTCGCCGGCGTCTTCGAGGAATTCGGCAAGGGCCGCAAGGTGACGAAGCCGCCTTTCCCGCGCATCACCTTTGACGACGCCATGCTGAAATACGGGACGGACAAGCCCGATCTGCGCAACCCGCTGGTCATCGCCGAGATCGGCGAGGTGTTTCAGGGATCCGATTTCGCGGTGTTCTCGAAGCTGGTCGAGAAGGGCGGGGTGGTGCGCGCGATTCCGGCGCTCGGCGCGGCCGCGCGCCCGCGCAGCTTCTTCGACAAGCTCAATGACTGGGCACGCGGCGAAGGCGCTCCCGGCCTCGGCTATGTCGTGTTCCAGGACAATGAAGCCAAGGGACCGATCGCCAAGTTCCTCGACGCGCCGCGTTTGGAGCGGCTCAAGGACCTCGCCGGGGTCGGTCCTGGCGATGCCGTGTTCTTCGTCGCCGGCGAGGACAAGACGGCGGCGGCCAAGCTCGCCGGCGCGGCGCGCACGCGCATCGGCAACGAGCTCGGCCTCGTCGCCAAGGACGAGTACTGCTTCTGCTGGATCGTCGATTTCCCGATGTTCGAGCGCAACGAGGATACAGGGCAGATCGAGTTCAGCCACAACCCGTTCTCGATGCCGCAGGGCGGCCTCAAGGCGCTCGAGACGCAGGACCCGCTGACCATCAAGGCCTATCAGTACGACATCGTCTGCAACGGCGTGGAGCTCAGCTCGGGCGCCATCCGCAACCATCTGCCCGACATCATGTACAAGGCCTTCGCGATCGCCGGCTATCCGGCGAGCGAGGTCGAATCGCGTTTCGGCGGCATGCTCAATGCCTTCAAATACGGCGCTCCGCCGCATGGCGGCTCGGCTCCCGGGATCGACCGCATCGTCATGCTGCTCGCCGACACGCCGAACATCCGCGAGATCGTCGCCTTCCCGATGAACCAGCAGGCGCAGGATCTGCTCATGCAGGCGCCGGCCCCGGTGCCGCCCGAGCGGCTGAAGGAGCTGCATATCAAGCTCGATCTGCCGCCGGCCAAGACGAAGGGGCCGGGCTGAGCCCGGCTTCAATCCGGCCGGGCCTAGCGCACCGGGCGCCGGTTGCCGCGAAAGAAGGCGGTGATCAGGGCGATGGCGACGATCGTGCCGACCACCGGCAGCGCGACGAGAACGGCGCCGAGCAGGAAGACCACCAGCGCCGCCGTGACGGCGCCGAGGGTCAATACAACCAGAAGGACGTTGAGCGGTCGCGGCCGGAAGACATAAACGCGCTCGAAGGCGCGGGTGTCGAAAGCGACGCGCGGCCCGGCATTGTCCGCCCGGCCGTACCTTGGGGCGCGGCCGGGCGGAATGATCTCGGGCTCGCTGCGCGGCTGCTCCGGCTCGTCGGTCGGTCGATTGCTCACGCCATTGCTCCCATGCTGTGTCCTACCCTATGTGTGGTCGCGGCCGGGCCGAGGCAACCAGGGACCGGCACGTCGAGGCCGGCGAAGGGGAACATCGCCGGCAAGGGCCGCGTTTTCTGTCACGGGGGATTTCTGTCTGGAGGCTGTCTCAGGGTTTTCTGGCACCGGCGAAGATCGGCTGTTGCATCGCACGGCGTCTGATTCCCATATGGGGGTAGCGATGTTCGCCAGGAGCGGTTTTCTCATGCGGTCTTCCGTCCATCTCGGCCTTCTCTGCGCCGCCAGCCTCGGCCTCGTGCTTGCCGCGGGATCCGCCGGCGCCACCGACCTTGCGGCGAACCGCGCGGGCTACGCCGTATCGCTGAACTCGGCAAAGCCCGATAGCGGCGTCGTCGCGGTCGATGGCAGCATGACCGTCGAGATGGCGGAAGCCTGCGACGGCTGGACTACCGAGCAGCGCAACAAGTTCACCGTGCATTATACCGAGGACAATCCCGACCTCGTGCTGAGCGCCACCTTCGTCAGCTGGGAATCGAAGGACGGGCTGCGCTTCCGCTTCTCCCAGCGCGAATCGAAGAATGGTGAGCTCGACAAGGAGGTCAGCGGCGAGGCGCAGCTGGCCGGCAAGGGCAAGGGCGGTTCGGTCACCTTCACAAAGCCGAGCGGCAGCTCGCTCGATCTGCTGCCGGGCGTGCTGTTTCCAACCGCTCATACCAGCCTGCTGATCGAACGTGCCGCGGCCGGCGAGGGCTTCGTCGCCGCGAAGGTGTTCGACGGCACCAGCGACGACAACGCCAATGACGTCACCGCGGTGATCGGCGCGCCGCTCGCTGCCGAAGCCACGGCCTCGGCGACGGCGCCGACCGTGAAGAGCCCGCTGCTGCAGCGCCCGTCCTGGCGCGTGCATCTGGCGTTCTTCCCCGCCGACATCACCGTCGACAAGCCCGATTTCGAGCTGACCATGCGGCTGCTCGACAATGGCATCTCGGGCGATACCGTGCTCGATTACGGCGACTTCGCGATAAAAGCCAAGCTCGATCAAATCGAACTCTTGCCCAAGCCCGCCTGCTGAGGCGAGATCGGCGATATTGTTGAATATCTCATGACAAAAGCGCCGGCGTAATTGTTGCCGGAACACGGTTCTTCTTGCTTTCGACTTCGCGATGTGATTCACCACTGAAGGGACCGAATCGCGTCGGGGGGACGAATGCGTCGCGCCTGGGCCACCCTGTTGCTGACCTCGCCGGCGCTTTTGTCGCTCTGCGGTTGCCTGCCGCCGGCCGCCACCGTGGCCTCCTATGCCGCCGACAGCGCCAGCTACGCTATAAGCGACAAGAGCCTGTCGGATCACGGCCTGTCCTTGGCAAATGGCGAGGATTGCGCGAGCTGGCATTTCTTCGTCGGCCGGGCGATCTGCGAGGATCCGACCCACCCGATGCCCACGGCGTCGCTCGACGAGCATCGCAAGGACGGCTCGGTCAAGCATGCGGCCGCGTTCACGCGCGGACCGGCGGGCAAGGCATCCGCCACTTATAAGGATTCCGGCACCTATATCGCCGTCGGCAGCTTCGCCGAGCGCGGCAATGCCGAGCGGCTGGCCGGTCGTTATGCCGCCTACCGGCCGCAGATCGTCGGCGCGACGATCGCGGGGAAGCCTCTTCTGCGCGTCGTGCTCGGGCCGCTCGATGCGACGCAGCGCGCGGCCTTGCGCGACCAGGGGGTCAATGGGTTTGCCGTCGACGCGCCGGCTCAGGCGGCTTCTCGCGACGCGTCGCCGGTGCGCGTGTCGGCCCGCACCAGCTGACGCAAGCCCGATCTCAGCCGCGTGCCGCGCGCGCCGCGGCGTGGCGGCGCTTCTGCCCGTACATCGCCATATCGGCGCGGTTCAGCAGCTCCTCCTCGCTTTCGCTGCCGGTATAGGCGGCGAGCCCGAAGCTGACGCGCAGGTTGATCTGGCAGCTGCCGTTGGTGATCGCGGTCGCCGCGATGAGCTGGGCGAGGGCATGCGCCTTGCGCCGCGCCGCGACGAGGTGAGCGCCGATCAGCAAGATGGCGAACTCGTCGCCGCCGAGGCGGGCGACGGTGTCGGCGCGCCTGACATGCTGGGCGAGCAGTTCGGCGGTCTGGCACAGCGCGTCGTCGCCGACGAGATGGCCGTGGCGGTCGTTGATCGTCTTGAAGTCGTCGAGGTCGCAGATCATCAGCACCCCGTGCGGGCCGCCGCGGCGCGCCGCCGCGATGCCGCGTTCGAGCTGGGCGAGGAAGCCGCGGCGATTGAGCAGCCCGGTGAGCTCGTCGGTGACCGAGAGCCCCTCGAGATACTCGATGCGCGCCTGCAGGGCGACCAGTCGCTGCTCGGCCTGGGCGACCGTCGCCATGGCCCAGTCGAGCACGAGCTGCTGATCGGCCTCGCGCGGCAGCTTGAGCGCGACGATGTTGTCGGTGCGCGCCTCGACGCTGTGGCTCGGCGCCAATCTCGGCCGGAGAACGGTGGTGCTATCAGCCATCAACGCCATCTTTAACCCCCCTCGCAATACTGCGCTGACCCGTGCACAGCGCTCACACTCACACAGCAAGGCCCGTGCCAGTGGCGATTTTCCCAGGTTTCGTCCCGTTTTTCGCCATGATCGCGCGGCAAGATGTGCCGGTGCCGGGCGATTTTGCCGGGTCGTCGGTGCCGGCTGCCCGGCGGGCGGCGCGTTGCCGACGGGCTACCTTGCGGCAGCGAACCGTGAGATAGTCCGGCCGGTTGCCGTGTTTTCCTCTCGCTCGCCTAGGCCGGCGTTCATCTGGGAGCCCTTGTCGATGAAGCTTCGGCCCGCTCGGGTCCTCCTCGCCGTGTTCGGCCTGATGCTTGCCCCCGTCGGCGTCGGCCGCGCCGGCACCGTCGACATCGCGCCGCATCGCGCGCTCTACAGCATGTCGCTGGGTGCCACGAAGCAGAATAGCGGCGTCGTCGGGGCGCGCGGCTCCATGGTATTCGAGTGGGGCGAGACCTGCGACGGCTGGACGGTGGAGCAGCGGTACAAGCTGCGTATGCGCTATGCCGAGGACAGCGAGATCGAGATCACCTCGAACTTCGTCACCTGGGAATCCAAGGATGGGCTGCGCTATCGCTTCTATCAGAAGAAGCTCAAGAACGGCGAGCTCGACGGCGAGACGCGCGGCGAGGCGCGGCTCGACGGCAAAGGCAAGGGCGGCAAGGTCGAGTTCAGCAAGCCAACGGCGAACACCATCGACCTGGCACCCGGCGTCATCTTCCCGACGGCCCACACCCTATTGCTGCTCGAGCGGGCGCAGTCGGGCGAGCAATTCGTCGCCCAGCCGGTCTTCGACGGCGCCAGTGACGAGAACGCCGGCATGGTCAGCGCGGTGATCGGCGGCGCTCAGACCGCCGCCGTCGGCATCGCCGAGGAGCCGATCAAGAGCGCGCTGCTGGCGCGGCAATCCTGGCGCGTCCGCCTGGCCTTCTTCTCCGCCGATTCGATCGCCGACAAGCCGGATTACGAGCTCGGCATGCGCCTCCTCGACAACGGCGTCTCGCGCGACATGGTGCTCGACTACAGCGAATTCGCGATCAAGGCTAAGCTCAACGAGATCGAGCCCCTGCCCAAGCCGAGCTGCTAGTCTAGACTAGCGTATGGTCCATCCGCATCGAATCGTCGTTGCGAGGAGCGCAGCGACGCGGCAACCCAGACACCGTCTGCGCCGTGGAGACGAAATATCGAATTACAGTCGCCGAGAGCGGGAGCGCAGAAGGCCTATTCTTCCTCTTCCTCGTCGCTCCAGCCGTTGCCCCGGCCGCGGGCGATCGCGCCGCCGCCGAGCTTCGCGCGGATCGCCTCCATCGCGCCCTCGATGCGGGCTTGGTGGCGCGGCGCGCCTTCGAAGAGATCGGGCGGGTCGGCGAGGCGCGCCTCGGCGAGGCTTTCGGCGCCGACGCCGATGAGGCGAAAGGCGGCACCGTCGATCTCGCGCTCCAGCAGGATGATTGCGTTCCGGTAGAGCGTGTCGGCAAGCTGCGTCGGGTCGGCGAGGCGACGCGCCCGCGTGCGCAGCTTGAAATCCGCCGTCTTGAGCTTGAGGGCGATGCCGGTGGCGGCGAGCCCGGCCTTGCGCAGGCGTTGCGCCACCGTCTCGCAGAGCGGCCAGAGCTCCAGCGCGAGCTCGTTTTGCGTCGCGAGGTCGCGGGCGAAGGTGGTCTCAGCCGATATGCTCTTGGTCGGCGCATCGGTGACAACGCGGCGGTCGTCCTCGCCGCGCGCGAAGCGGGCCAGGCGATGGCCGATGGCGCCGTAGCGCCCGGCGAGCTCGCTCTCCTTGATCTCCTGGAGTTGGCGGATCCGCGTGATGCCATCGCGCGCCAGGCGCTGCGCCAGCGCCGGGCCGACGCCCCAGATCAGTCCGACCGGCTTGCCGGCAAGGAACTCGACCGCCTCGCCGCGCCCGATCACCGCGAAGCCGCGCGGCTTGTCGAGGTCGGAAGCTACCTTGGCGAGGAATTTGTTGTAGCTGAGGCCGATCGAGATGGTGATGCCGATCTCGCGCTCGATGCGCTCGGCGAGCAGCGCCAGGGTGCGCGCCGGGGCGCCGCCATGGACCGCCTCCGTACCGGTGAGATCGAGGAAGGCCTCGTCGATCGACACCGCCTCGAGGAGCGGCGTCGTCTCGCGCATCAGCTCGCGGACCTGCCGGCCGACGGCACGGTATTTCGCCATGTCGGGCTTGATGACGATGGCGTCGGGACAGGATTTGAGCGCCTTGAACATCGGCATCGCCGAGCGCACGCCGTAGAGGCGGGCGACGTAGCAGCATGTCGTGACGACGCCGCGCGTGCCGCCGCCGACGATCACCGGCTGGTCGGCGAGGGCCGGGTTGTCGCGTTTCTCGACACTGGCATAGAAGGCGTCGCAATCGAGATGGGCGATGGCGAGGCGGCCGAGCTCGCCGTGGCGGACCATGCGGGTCGAGCCGCAATTGCGGCAGCGCGCGGCGCTCGCCGCCGCCTCGGCGCCGGTCTTCGGGCTATCCTCCGGCGTCGCGCAATCGCGGCAGAGCCCGGTGACGGCCCCGGTGACGGCGGGACCGCTCACCTCTCCGCCTCCGGCCAGAGCCAGGCGGCGCCGCGCACGCCGCTGGAATCGCCGTGAAGCGGCGGCACCAGCTTGGTCGCCACCACGTCGGAGAAGACGTAGCGCCCCCACAGCGCCGGCACCGCGCCATAGAGAGCGGCGATGCGCGACAAGCCGCCGCCGAGCACGACGATTTCCGGGTCGACGATGTTGATGACGCTGGCCAGGCCGCGCGCCAGCCGGTCGGCATAGCGCGCCAGGCTGGCCTGCGCCGCCGCCTCGCCGTCGGCCGCCGCCTGGGCGATGGAAGCGGCGTCCTGACGGCTGCCGGTCGCGCGCTGATGGTCGGCGGCGAGGGCGGGGCCGGACAGGAAGGTCTCGATGCAGCCCGCTTTGCCGCAATAGCAGCGCGGGCCCGGACGCTCGGAATCCTCGGGCCAGGGCAGGGGGTTGTGGCCCCACTCGCCGGCGATCGCATTGGCGCCGGCGAGCAGCTTGCCGGCGATGACGATGCCGCCGCCGACGCCGGTTCCGAGAATGACGCCGAATACCGAGCGCGCGCCGGCGGCGGCGCCGTCGACCGCCTCGGAGAGCGCGAAGCAATCGGCGTCGTTGGCGAGACGCACCTCGCGGCCGAGCGCGGCTTCGAGGTCGCGGTCGAGGCGTTGGCCGATGAGGCAGGTCGAATTGGCGTTCTTGACTAGACCCGTGGCCGGCGAGATCGCGCCCGGCATGGCGATGCCGACGCTGCAGCGTCGGCCGAGCTCGGCCTCGACGGCGTCGACGAGTTCGCGGATGGTGGCGAGCGTCGCCGGATAATCATGCGCCGGCGTGTGCACGCGGCGGCACACCGCCACGCTCCCGGCGGCGTCGAGCGCCGCCACCTCGATTTTCGTTCCCCCGAGATCTACTCCGATACGCAAGCGAGGCTATCCTCTCCGGCCCGGGCGTGTCGCCGGGGAGTCGGCGCGGCGTGCCGCCCCCCGGCAAATGCTGGCGCGCAAATGCTAGCCCAAATCGCGCCGCCTTGCATGACGCTGGGCTTGACGCAGGCATGCCAGTCGGCCGGCGGATTTATCAGGTCTTAAGGAGAGTTTACGAATCTCGCGGCGACGTGACCAAGCTGATGGTGGCGCCGCGATTGCACGGCGCCGCGCTGTGCGCTACTCTACTTTTGATTGAAATTCTCGGAATCGGCAATTGGCGTTGCGTGCACCGCATCTCGCCGGCTTTCGGCAAATTGACTGAACTTGCTTACGAATAATTAACAATGATGGCTTTAATCTGACGATGACCGAGCGGTGGCATAGGGACAGGGGCAGTATGAACAGAACCCAGGCGATGCATACCTTGCGGACGCGCGCCGAGCCGAAGACCGTTCTCATCGTCGAGGACAACGAGCTCAATATGAAGCTCTTCCACGACCTGCTCGAAGCGCACGGCTACGATACCTTGCAGACGAAGGACGGCATGGAGGCGCTCAAGATCGCCCGCGCGCATCGTCCCGACCTGATCCTGATGGACATCCAGCTGCCCGAAGTGTCGGGGCTGGAAGTGACGAAATGGATCAAGGAAGACGACGATCTGCGCTCGATCCCCATTATCGCCGTCACCGCCTTTGCCATGAAGGGCGACGAGGAGAAGATTCGCGAGGGCGGCTGCGAGGCCTATATCGCCAAGCCGATTTCCGTCGCCAACTTCCTCGAGACGGTCGAGCGCTTTCTGAGCTGAGGCGGCCTCGATGTCGGCACGCATCCTCGTCGTCGACGACGTCGAGGTCAACGTCAAGCTGCTCGGCGCCAAGCTCGCCAGCGAGTATTTCGACGTCCTGACGGCCGCCGACGGCGCGTCGGCGCTGCATCTCTGCCGTACCGAGCTGCCCGATCTCATCCTGCTCGACGTGATGATGCCCGAGATGGACGGTTTCGAAGTCTGTCGGCGACTCAAGGCCGATCCGGCGACGGCGCATATTCCCGTCGTCATGGTCACCGCCCTCTCCGATGCCGCCGACCGGCTGACCGGGCTCGAGGCGGGGGCCGACGATTTCCTGACCAAGCCGGTCAACGACATCGCCCTCTTCGCCCGTGTCCGCTCCCTCGTCCGCCTCAAGCGGATGATGGAGGAGCTGCAGCTGCGCGAGGAGGTGTGCGGCCGCTTCGCCCAACTCCCCGGCAGCGAGCCGGCCGAAGATCTCGGCGGCGCCCGCATCCTCCTTCTCGAGGACAACAAGCTCGCCGCCGCGCGCGTCGCCGAGACGCTGGCACCGATGGCGAGCGAGCTCATCCAGGTGACGACCTGCGAGGCGGCGACCGAGCGACTCGATGCCAGCATCGAGCTGATGATCATCGGCATGTCGATCGCCGACGGCGATCCGCTTCGCCTGGTCTCCCATTCGCGGGCCAGCGAGCAGACGCGCCAAGTGCCGATCCTGCTGATCGCCGACGAGGGCGAGCTGCCGCGCCTTGCCAAGGGGCTCGATCTCGGTGCCAACGACTATATCGTTCGCCCGATCGACCGCAACGAGCTGACGGCGCGCGCCCGCACCCAGATCCGCCGCAAGCGCCTGCACGACCGGCTGCGCGAGAACCATCATCGCAGCCTCTCGCTTGCCCTCATCGACCCGCTGACCGGGTTGTTCAACCGGCGCTATGTCGGCGCACATCTCGACGGGCTGATGGCGCGGGTCGGCACCGGCGGCAAGGGCCCGGCGCTTCTACTCTTCGATCTCGACCGCTTCAAGCTGGTCAATGACAGCTGGGGCCATCTCGCCGGTGACGAGGTGCTGTGCGAGATCGCCAAGCGCGCCCTCCACGTCGTCCGCAGCTTCGATCTCGTGGGCCGCTACGGCGGCGAGGAATTCATCGTGCTGATGCCCGAGACCAATCTGCAGATCGCGCTGTTCGTCGCCGAGCGGCTCCGTTGCTCGGTCGCCGATACGCCCTTCACCGTCGCCAGCGTGGCGACGCCGCTTCACCTGACGATCAGCATCGGGGTGGCGACGACGCTCGAGGATGGCGATTCGCCGATGGAGCTTCTGCGCCGCGCCGATACCGCCCTCTACGCCGCCAAGGATAGCGGCCGCAATTGCCTGATGAGCTGGCCGATCGATGCGGCCGCGCAGCAGCCGGTCCGCGAGCTCACCGACGCCTTGCCTTGAGGGGAACGAAAAAGCCGCTCCGAGGAGCGGCTTTCGGTCGGCAGCCCGGGTCGGCAGGCGCTATTTGATCTTCGATTCCTTGAAGACGACGTGCTTGCGCGCGACCGGATCGTATTTCTTCAGCTCGAGCTTCTCGGTCTTGGTCCGCGGATTCTTCTTGGTGACGTAATAGAACCCGGTATCGGCCGAGCTGACGAGCTTGATGAGGACGGTGTTGGATTTCGCCATGACGGCTACCCGATGCGAAAGATTGCTGGATTGCGGCGCACAATAACCGTCTCGGCGGCGCTGTCAAGCAAGCCGCCGCATGGCTGCCTCCTCGCGCGCTTTTTGCTCACTCGATGACGATCGTGCCGACCATGCCCGCCCAGTCATGGTCGGCGCAGGTCAGCTCGTAGCGGCCAGGCTGGCGCGCCGTGAAATAGATCACCTTCTCGGTCCGCGGCGCGACCACGATCTCGTTCTTTCCCACAGCGAGCATCGCCGGGTCGCGCAGCGTGATCGCTGCCCAGGAAGCCCGGTGCGGTGAGCTCGTGCAACTCGGCGCCCTGATTATCGAGATGCAGCCGATAGGTCTGTCCGCGCTCGAAGCTGAGCTGGGCGGGGACGAAGCGATACTCCATCAAGATCACCCTTACGTCCCGCGCAGCGGACCAATCGCTACCCCCACGCCTGCAATGGGCTCGCCCGAACGCCTCTCGGCGCAGGCGGCGAGCAGCAGGGCGGCGAGCCCGAGCGCGATGGAGCGCCAGTGGCTATGAATTGAATAAAATGCAATATTCACAGTACAATACATAGAGATTCTAAGATAGAATCTAGGCACGTAAGGTAGGCATAAGGATCCTGCTCTATGTTGATTGAATGGACTTGCTTTCCTACGCGCCGCAGGCCTTGCTTTGGCTGAGCGGCCTTGTCGTCGTGGCGGTCGGCTGCTTCCTGACGTTCGTCTACTGGGATCAGCGCGGCCGCTCCGATATGGACCAATAGACCTGCATTCTTCGCCGATGCCTGCGGCGATGGAGACCGGCCGAGGCTGAGCCTATGGCGTCGCCGGGCGGCTCGACTGGGCGCTCAATTCCGCCGGATGGGGCTGCGCAATCGCAGCGGCGACGCTCGCCGGCTCGGCGTGGATGATGCGGGCGAAGAGCGTCGGATCGCCGAGCAAGCGTTTGGCCGCCTCGACATCGGCGACGCGGTCGCCGGTCCGTGTCGGGCAGGTGCCGCGCAGTCGCGACCACCCCTGCTCGTCGAGCGAGACGCGCGCGGGCGTAACGGTGCCGTCGCGAGAAGCGGTTTTCCGGATGATCGCGGCGATCGACTGCTCGTCATCGGCGGTGCCGGAGGTGCAGACGTTCGGGATCACCCCGTGCTCGTGCAGGATGTAACCGCCCGGCGTGATGAGGCGCGCCCACGTCAAGGTCAGCTCGCCGTCATTGGGCAGGCGCAGGACGGTCTGCACCGTGCCCTTGCCGAAGGACGACGTGCCGACGACGATGGCGCGGCCGGAATCCTGCAAAGCCGCAGCGACGATCTCGGCGGCCGAGGCGGAGCCGCCATTCACCAGCACGACGATCGGCAGGCCGCTGGTGATATCGCCGGTCGTCGCGTCGAATTCCTGGAAGCTGCCGGGATTGCGTCCGCGCGTCGCGACGATGCGGCCGCTGTTCATGAACGAATCGGCGACTGCCACCGACTGATCGAGCAGCCCGCCGGGATTGCCGCGCATGTCGAGGATGACGCCGCGCAGCGCGCCGTGCGCCTGCGAGCGCAGCTTGGCGTACTCGGTCCGCAAACTCTCCGTCGTGTGCTGGTTGAAGCTGCTGATGCGGATGATGCCGATGCTATCGTCGCGGCGGACCGAAACCGTCGGCACGCTGATATAGGCGCGCGCCACGGTCTTGTCGATCGGCGCGGCCAGGCCCGGTCGTGCCAGCGTGATGGCGACGCGTGTGCCCGCGGCGCCACGCAAGCGCTGCATCACGTCGGTGCGCGACAGGGTCGCTGTCGGCACGTCTTCGATGGCGACCAGGCGATCGTCGACCATGATCCCCTCGCGCTCGGCCGGGCTGCCGGGGATGACGGCGGTCACGCGCACCTCGTCGGCGGCGTATTCGAGCGTGATGCCGAGGCCTTCGAATCCCTCGCGCGACGCCCGCTGCTCGCGGGCGGTCTCGGGCGAGGCATAGCGGGAGAAGCGGTCGAGTGTACCGGTCAGCCCGGTGAATATGGTCTGCTCGATCTCGTCGTCCGACAGTGCGGCGAGCTTCGGCGACTGCAGCTTGGCATCGTGCAGCAATGTCGAGGTGATGGAGCCCCAGCCGCGCCAGTCGCGCTCGGAGGACGGCTTCAAGCGCTCGATCACCCGCCCGGCATCGCGCAGCTCGATCGTGCCGGACGCATCGCTCACCGTGACGTCGGTATCGAGCGTCGACAGTTTTTTCAGGGCGGCCAGCGCCGCGTCCTGCGCCGTCAGCGGTTCGAGGTAATATTCCATGACTTGGCTGTAGGCGCGGGCAAACAGCCGGCCTGTCTCGTCACTGGCATCGAGCCGGCTCGGACCGGGCGATCCGGCGCAGGCGATCAGCGGGATCAGGGCGAGAAGCGAGAGGACGACGCCTCGGCGGGCGCGGGTGGAGCGGCCGAGGCATACGGCGGTGCCGACTGGACGGACGGGCGCCCAGCGAGTGTCAGGGCTCAAGATCGGGATAACTCCAGGCTCGGCTCCAATCTGCTACGCCGGCCGCCGAGGAGGCAAGCGCTAACCAACATTTTTGGAACAAAATAGTGGCAGAACCGTTAACCGCGATTCATTTTGCCGCTATTATCAAATATAAAAGGCAAATTTTTGCGCCGATTCGCGAGCAACCGTCCCCCGGTCTTCCCGGTATGGGGGAGACTCGGCATAGAGGCCGCCGCGATGGATTCGCTTACCTGGTTCGGCCTGCTCGCGGTGACCGCCATGCTGCTGTGCTACGCGCTGGAGGATCGCAGCCGGTGGTTCGTTCTCGGCTTCGCCGGCTCCTGCGCCCTGGGATCGCTCTACGGATTTCTTCAGGGCGCCTGGCCGTTCGGCGTGGTGGAAGCGATCTGGTCGCTCGTCGCGCTCAGGCGCTGGGTCGCCCGGGGACCGGCGCGGCCGGCGCCCTGACCTAGCGACGTCCGCGGCGTCGTCCTTTCGGCTTGCTGCGCGCGGATTTGCCGGCCGCCGGCTTGCCGCCGCGTCCCCGCGAAGGGCGCAGCCCCGCCCCGCGGCCGGGACGGGTGGCGCCGTCCTCCTCGTTCTCGACGATCTTGAGGATGAGCCCG
>DATAQP010000093.1:0-5649 GCA_036264595.1 Allostellaceae bacterium | reverse complement strand
CTCGCCGCGGCGACGGTGACGCCGTGATAGCCCTTCACGCGGGCGATGATCTTCTTCTTGCGCGGCCGATTGAGGGCATTGTTGTAGTACCACACCATCTTGATCGCGGTGTCGTTGGCCTCGGAGCCGGAATTGTTGAAGAACACCTTCGACATCTTGACCGGCATCATGGCGAGCAGCCGCTCGGCGAGATCGATGCCGACATCGTGCGATTTATGCGCGAAGACGTGATAGAACGGCAGCTTGCGCATCTGCGCCGCCGCCGCCTCGACGAGGCGCTCCTCGCCGAAGCCGAGCGAGGTGCACCACAGCCCGGCGAGACCCTCGATATAGGATTTGCCGGTGTCGTCCTGAACGTAGACGCCCTTGCCCTCGGTGATGATGAGGGGGCCCTGGCTCTCGTGCTTGCGCAGATGCGTGTAGGGGTGAATGACGGATGCGATATCGCGGCTGGCGGCCGAGTTGCCCCGGGGCGGGGTGATCTTGTTCATTTCGTTCCTCGCAGACGGTCGGTTGGTGCGGCGTCATCCGCACTATCGGGTGCCGGGCGCCGCCGAGTCAAACCGAGGCGCCGGCGGCGCGCGCAACCCTGACCTGCCCGTTGCGCCGAGGCCTGGTCGTTCAGCCTGCGCTTGCAAGCGACCCGTCGTGACCCCAACTGTTAACAAGATTGCGACGCATTATTAATTGCAACTATGGAATTGCCAGGTTAGCATCCGCCCCGCCTAGATCGAGGTTTGCGAATGTACGTGTGTCTTTGCAACGGCTTTACCGACAAGCAGGTTCGCGTTGCCGGGGGGACGTCCGGCTGCTCCGTCGCGGCCGTTTACCGCTCGCTCGGCGTGCAGCCAAGATGCGGCAAATGCGTGCCGACGGTGCGTGATATCCTGCAAGAATGTCGGGGCGGTGTCTGTGACGACATTTCGGAGGACGCCTTCGCGCCAGCCTGAGGCATCGCACCCTACAACGAGCGATGGGAGTTTGCCGGAAGCCCGCTAGTATCCGAATTTATCATCCGGCGTTCAGCGGGAGGCGGTCATGCGCGGCGATCCAGGTGTCATTCAGCATCTTAACACAGTCCTGAAGAACGAGCTCACGGCGATCAACCAGTATTTCCTGCACGCCCGGATGCTGCGGCATTGGGGTGTGACCCGGCTCGGCGACCACGAATACAACGAGTCGATCGAGGAGATGAAGGACGCCGATCGGTTGATCCATCGCATTCTCATGCTCGACGGCTTGCCGGCTATGCAGGACCTCAACAAGATCATGATTGGCGAGACCGTGCCGGAGATCCTCGACTGCGATCTGCGACTCGAGCTGAAGGCGATCGACGATCTGCGCGTCGCCATCGCGCATTGCGAATCGGTGCACGACTACGTCACGCGCAACCATTTGCGCGAGATCCTCAGCAGCGAGGAGGACAGCGTCGAGTTCATCGAGACCCAGCTCGGCTTGGTCCAGAAGATGGGGATCGAGAACTACACGCAACTGCAGTCGCAAGCAGCCGACTGACAGTGCGCTGTCGCGCTATCCTGCTCTGCCGAAAGCCGCTATTCCGCCCAGCTCCGCGAGGTTCGTGCGGCGACGTCGTACTCGACCACGCGATGGTTGTTGGTATCGACCACCAGCAGCCGATGCGCGCCGTCGGCGGCAATGCCGGCCGGCTCGGCGAGCGGCAGGCAGACCGAGTCGGTGCAGAGCAAGCCGTCGTCGAGATCGCTGACGGTGCCCGCCGCGGGATCGACGCTGCGGATGGCGCCGTTATAGCTGTCCGCCACGGCGATGCGGCCCGCCCACCAGGCGATGCCGAGCGGATGCTGCAGCCGGGCCTGGCCGAGCGCGCCGTTGACATGGCCGAAATCGAAGAGGCCCGTGCCGATCAGCGTCTCGACCCGCGGCTGCCCGCCGAGGCGGAGAACGCGCAGCGCCGAGGTCTCGCTATCGGCAATATAAAGGTTCCGACCGTCCGGCGTCAGGGCGAGACCGCTCGGCTGCGCCAGCGCGGCTTCTTCCTCTCTCCCGTCGACGAGCGCCTCTGCGCCGCTGCCGGCAAGCCGCGCGACCGTCCCGGCGGCGCGGTCGAAGCTGCCGAGCTGATGCGTTCCGGCATCGGCGAAATAGAGCAGCCCGTCCGCAAGCTCGAGATCCCAGGGGGAGGCGAGGGCGGTGGCAAGCGCCGGTGCCGGCGCACCGAGGGCGAGGCCGCGGCGACCGGTGCCGGCGAGCGTCGTGACCGCACCGCTCTCGCGGTCGATACGGCGCAGCGCGTGATTGCCGGTATCGGCGACGAAGATGGCGCGCTCGTCGGCGATGAGGCCCTGCGGTCCGTTGAACTGCGCCGTCCCCGCGGCGCCATCGACCAGACCGGCTTCGCCCGAACCATAGCGGGCAATCTCAGCACCACCATCGTCGAGCAGGGCGATCTGGTGGTGACCGGCATCGGCGAGGATCCAGCGTTTCTCGGTGCCGGGCGCCGGCTTGATCTTGCCGGGAAAGCGCAGTCGCCCGGAGGGCACGATGAGCGGCGTCGAGGCGAGAATGCCGGGTCGCATCAAGCCTTCATCGCGCCACTGCGCGAGTGTCGAGCCGACCGCCTCGAGCAGGCGATCCGGGTCGGGCTCGCCGGAATGCTGGCCGACGACGCGCCCATCAGGCGAGACGAAGATCAAGGTCGGCCAGGCGCGCACGGCATATTCGCGCCACAGCCGGAAATCCGGGTCGTGAATGACGGGATGGACGATGCCGTAGCGGGCAATCGCCGCCGCGACATTGGCCGTCTCGCGCTCGGCGGCGAATTTCGGCGAGTGCACGCCGATTACCACCACCTCGTCGGGAAACGCCTCCTCGACCCGCCGCAGGCTCGGCAGGATATGCATGCAGTTGATGCAGCAGAAGGTCCAGAAATCGAGAATGACGAGCTTGCCGCGCAAGGCGGCGAGGCTGAGCGGCGCGGCGACGTTGAACCAGGCGAGGCCGGGCTGATCGAAATCGGGGGCGCGGACGATGCTGGTCATCGCGCGCCCCGCCCCATCGAGCTCAGTCCCATTGATAGGCGTCCATGGCGAGGGCGCCATAGGTCGTGCTAGCATGGACCCGCCGCCCCTTCGCCGTGCCGGCGGCGCCGAGCGCGGTGAAGAAGGGCAGGAAATGCTCCTCGCTCGGATGGTTGCGCCGGGCATTGGGGGCGCGGCTGCGGTAATCGATGAGGTCGTCGGTGCGTCCCTCCTCGACCGCCTCGGCCAGCCAATCGGTGAACTGGCTGACCCAGGGCACGGAAGGCGCGTCGATGCTTCCCATGCGCAGCTCGCCGAGATTATGCGTCGTGCTGCCCGAGGCGAGGATCAGCACGCCGTCGTCGCGCAATTCCTGCAGCGCCGCGCCGACCTTGAGCTGGTGAGCGGCGCCAAGCTCGGTCTGCACCGAAAGCTGCGTCACCGGGATGTCGGCCTCGGGATACATCAGCATCAGCGGGACCCAGGCGCCGTGGTCGAGACCGTGCGTCTCGCCGGCAGCGGGGACGCCGGCCCGGGCGAGCAGCGCGGCGGCGCGGTCGGCGAGGGCGGGGGCGCCCGGCGCGGCATAGCGCATCTCGTAGAGGGCGCGCGGGAAGCCATAGAAATCGTGGATCGTCTCGGGTTGCCTCGCCGTGCTCAGTCGGGGCGCTGCGGTTTCCCAATGGGCCGAGACGGCCAGGATGGCGCTCGGCCGGCCAAGCGCTTTGCCATAGCCGACGAGAAAGTCGCGGGCGGCGACCTCGCTCAGCTGCAAGGTCGGCGCGCCATGCGAAACGAAGACGGTCGGAACTCTCGGCACGGGTGATGCCCCCTGGTTTGCGATCGGACGACGGGCTGCGATCGGGCGAGGAGATAAATAGGCACGAGGCGACCTCCTGTCGATGCAGCAAGATCGGTTCGGCCTCCGGGGGCCCGGCGCGAGCCAATCCCGATTGACAGCGGACAGGGCGCGCCTATTCTCTGCGACATCAAAGGGGTAGGCGCGCGAGCGTACCCGAAACGGGAGGCTTTATCATGCGGTCAGGGTTTGTCGCGGCGGTTTGCGCCGTTGCGGTGGCTATTGGCGGCTTGGCGCCGGCCGGTGCCAAGCCGTTCCGCTTCGCCAATGACGGCGACGTCAATTCGATGGACCCCTATGCCCGCAACGAGACCTTCCTGCTCACCTTCATGGGCAACGTCTACGAGCCGCTGGTCGGGCGCGACAAGAAGCTGAAGGCGATGCCCGTCCTCGCGACGGAATGGAGCCAGGTATCGCCAGATGTATGGCGCTTCAAATTGCGACAGGGCGTCAAGTTCCAGGACGGCACGCCGTTCACCGCCGCCGACGTGCTGTTCTCCTTCGACCGCATCCGCATGGACGGCTCGAACCTCAAGGCGGTGGTCGCGACGATCAAGGCGGTCAACAAGATCGACGACTACACGGTCGAGATGGTGACCGACGGGCCCGACCCGATCCTCCCCGAGGAGATCACCAATTTCTACATCATGTGCAAGGCGTGGGCGGAGAAGAACAACGCCGTCAAGCCGGCCGATCTGACCAAGAACGAGGATTTCTACGCCTCGCGCAACGCCAACGGCACGGGGCCGTTCATGCTGAAGCAGCGCGAGCCCGAGGTGAAGACCATCCTGGTCGACAACCCGAGTTGGTGGGACAAGCCCGAGCACAACATCACCGAGGCGGTGTTTACCCGCATTGGCAACGATTCGACCCGCGTGGCGGCGCTGCTCTCCGGCGAGATCGACATGATGTACACGGTGCCGCCGCAGGACATCGAGCGCATCCGCAAGACCAAGGGCGTCAAGATCTACGAGGGGCCCGAGCTGCGCACCATCTTCCTCGGCTTCGACCAGGTCCGCGACGAGCTGCAGGACAGCAACGTCAAGGGCAAGAACCCGTTCAAGGATATCCGCGTCCGCAAGGCCTTCTACCAGGCGATCGACGAGGAGGCGATCAAGAGCAAGGTGATGCGCGGCTCGGCGACGGTCACCGATCTGATGATCGCGCCCGGCGTCAACGGCTTCGACAAATCGCTCAACACGCGCACCAAATACGAGCCGGCGGCGGCCAAGAAGCTGCTCGCCGAGGCCGGCTATCCCGACGGATTCGAGGTCGGCATGGATTGCCCGACCGATCGCTACATCAACGACGAGGCGATCTGCCAGGCGGTCGTCGCCATGGAGGCGCGCATCGGCGTCAAGGTGAACCTCAACGCCCAGACGCGCGGCAAGTATTTCGCCAAGATTCTTGGTCCCGGCTACAATACGAGCTTCTATATGCTCGGCTGGACGCCGACGACCTATGACGCGCACAACACCCTGTTCAACATCATCGCCTCGCGCTCGAAGGAGGCCGGCACCGGCCTCTTCAATGTCGGCGGCTATTCGAACAAGCGGGTCGACGAGCTGACCAGGATGATCCAGGTCGAGACCGATCCCGACAAGCGCACGGCCGAGATCTCCGAGGCGATGAAGATCCACAAGGAAGAGTTCGGCCACATCCCGCTGCACCAGCAGACCGTGGTATGGGCAGCGCGCGACAATATCGAGCTGACGCAGCTTGCCGACGATTTCTTCCCGCTGCGTTACGTCACGGTGAAGTAGCGGGAATGCGCATGATCGCGCGGTTATTTGT
>DATAQP010000023.1:0-3861 GCA_036264595.1 Allostellaceae bacterium | reverse complement strand
GTGACGCGGCGCGGTGTAGAGGGCGCGGCTCGGCGCCACCTCCATGATGCGTCCAAGATACATGACGATGACGCGGTCCGAGATGTATTCGACTACCGAGAGATCGTGGGCGATGAACAGAATCGTGAGGTTCAACTCCTCCTGGAGATCAGCGAAGAGATTCATGACCTGGGCCTGGACCGAGACGTCGAGTGCCGAGATCGGTTCGTCGGCGACGATGAAATCGGGCTCGACGGCGAGGGCCCGGGCGATACCGATGCGCTGACGCTGGCCGCCGGAGAATTCGTGGGGATAGCGCCGCATGTGGTCGGGCTCGAGCCCGACCCGGCGCAAGAGCTCGGCGATCCGCCCGCGCCGGTCGCCGCCGCGATGGAGACCGTGGATGTCGAAAGCCTCGCCGATCGACGCTTCGACCCGCAGGCGCGGATTGAGGCTCGCATAAGGGTCCTGGAAGACGATCTGCATGCGCCGGCGCAGCGCCCGCAAACCACCGCGCGACGCGGCGAGGACGTCGATGCCATCGAAGCGAACGGCGCCTTCGCTCGGCTCGACAAGACGAAGGAGACAGCGCCCGATCGTGCTCTTGCCCGATCCCGACTCGCCGACCAGCCCGACGACCTCGCCGCGACCGACCTCGAAGCCGACGCGATCGACGGCGGTCACCGCGCCGCGGCCGCGGTTGAAGAGTCCGCCGCCGACGCGAAAACGCTTGGTCAGGTTCTCGACCTCAAGGAGGCTTGGTCTCATAGCTCGGCCCAGCGCAGGCAGCGGCTGCGGTGGCCGGGCACGACCTCAACGAGCGACGGATTCGTGGTGCGGCAGACTTCCTGCGCTATCGTGCAGCGTGGCGCGAAGGCGCATCCGACGGAATCGGCGAGCGGGCTCGGCAGATTGCCGGGGATGGCCCGCAAGCGCGCCTTGCGGCCGGCATGCGTGCCCGCGCGGTCGACGCGCGGCAAGCTGCCGAGGAGGCCGATCGTATAAGGATGCCTCGGCGTCTTGAAGATTGCCTCGACCTCTGCCTCCTCGACGATGCGGCCGCTATACATGACGATGACGCGATCGGCCATCTCGGCAACGACGCCGAGGTTATGCGTGATGAAGAGGATGCTGGTGCCGTCGCTCGAGCGCTGGATCTGGCGCATTAGGTCGAGGATCTGGGCCTGGATGGTGACGTCAAGGGCGGTCGTCGGCTCGTCGGCGATGAGCAGCTTCGGGGCGCAGCCGAGCGCCATCGCGATCATGACGCGCTGACGCATGCCACCCGAGAGCTGATGCGGATATTCGCCGAGCCGGTGCGCGGGATCGGCGATGCCGACCTTCTCCAGCATCGCGGCGGCGAGAGCGAGCGCCTCGCGCCGTGAGACGTTCCGATGGCGCGCGATCCCCTCGGCGATCTGATCGCCGATGGGAAAGACCGGGTTGAGGGAGGTCATCGGCTCCTGGAAGACCATGGCGATATCGTTGCCACGGATGCGCTCCATCGCACGATCATCGAGCTGCGCCAGATCGCGCACGGTGCCGTCCTTGCCGGACAGGCGAATGCTTCCCGCGACGATGCGCCCGATCGGCTCCGGCAATAAGCGCATGATCGACAGGCTCATGACGGATTTTCCCGAGCCCGACTCGCCGACCACGGCAAGCGTTTCGCCGGCTCGGACGCTGAAGGAGACACCGTCGACCGCGCGCACGGTGCCCTCCTCGGTGAAGAACCAAGTCTTGAGGTCGGCGACGGCGAGCAACGGGACCGTTTCGGGCGTTCGATGAGCGTCTGGCGGCATCACTTGGGATCGTCACGGCGAGGCAATCGAGAATTGCGCGTTCGCCAGCCGGAGTCCACACTATCGATCGCTCTGTCGAACACGGCAGCGATGAAGAGCCGTCCCTGGACGGCGCGAGTGCAGGAGGCTCGCGCTATGACTTACGTGATCCGCCGCCTGCTCGGCATCATCCCGATCCTGCTGGCGACCTGGACCTTGGTCTTCGCCGTTATCGAGATCATCCCCGGAGATCCCGTCAATCTGATGCTGGCTGGCCGCCCGGCCTCCGAGGAGGTGCGCCAGAATGAGCGCCACCGCCTCGGCCTCGACCGGCCGGTCGTGGAGCGTTACGGCTTCTTTCTCCTGCGTGCCGCCAAGGGCGATTTCGGCGAGTCCTATTGGACGCGCCAACCCGTCGCTGCCATGATCGCTGAGCAGCTGCCCTCGACCCTGGCGCTCGCCTGCGGCGGCCTCATCGTCGGCGTCGTGCTTGGAACGTTGCTCGGAGTCGCGGCCGGAACGCGACCCAATTCGATTGTCGACAGCGGTACCATGGCGGTCGCCCTAGTCGGCATTTCTCTGCCGAGCTTCTGGATTGGCATGCTGCTCATCTATGTCTTCGGGCAGATGCTGGGTTGGGTCCCGATCGTCGGCTCGGGCTTTCCGGCGTTGATCCTGCCGTCGATCACCGTCGGCCTCTTTCTCGCCGGCGGCCTCGCCCGCCTCATCCGCGCGTCGATCATCGACGTCATGGCGCAGGATTACATCCGCACGGCACGAGCGAAGGGGCTGGCTCGCTGGGTGGTCGTCTACAAGCACGCGCTACGCAACGCGATGATCCCCCCGCTCACTCTCCTCGGCATCCAATTCGGCATCCTGATCGGTGGTGCGGTGGTCACCGAGACCGTCTTTGCCCGACCCGGCATCGGCGCCATGCTCGTCCAGGCCGTATTGTCTAAAGATCAACCTCTGGTCCAGGCGCTCATTGTCTATACGACGAGCGCCTACATCGTCATCAACCTCGTGGTCGATCTCCTCTACAGCGCGATCGATCCACGCATCTCTCTCGGCAAGAGCGCGTGACATCGATCGCCGGCACCGCCTTGCCGTCGCCCCTCCGGTCGCGGCAGCGCCGTGTCGTGCGCCGCCTCTTGCACAATCCTGGTGCCCTGATCGGCGCCGTTATCCTCGCGATCATGATCCTCGGCGCCGTCTTCGCGCCGGTGCTCGCGCCTTTCGATTGGGACGAAGCCGATGTCGGGGCCCATCTGGCACCACCCGACGACACCTTCTATCTCGGGACCGACTTGCACGGACGCGACGTTCTATCGCGCATCCTCTATGGTGGCCGCTTCTCGCTCGCCATCGGCGTCGCCACTGTCGCCCTGTCGCTCGTTGTCGGCAGCACGATCGGCATTCTCATCGGCTTCATCGGCGGCAAGATTGACGAGATCGGTGCCCGCATGGTCGACGTCATGCTGGGGTTTCCGGCCATCATCATGTCGATCCTCGTCGTCGCCGTGCTCGGCGTCGGGGTCGAGAATGCGGTCATCGCGGTCGGCATCTCCGGCGTGCCGCGCTTCGCCCGTGTCGTCCGCGCCGCTTCCCTCAGCGCCAAGCAGCAACTCTATGTCGAGGCAGCGCGGGCGCTCGGCGCTGGGAATTTGCGGATCATGCTGCGCCATCTCCTGCCCAATCTCCTGCCGACGCTCATCGTCTTGGCGACTCTCGATCTTGGCAACGCCATCATCTCGACCGCGACGTTGAGCTTCCTCGGTCTCGGCGCTCAGCCGCCGACGCCGGAATGGGGTGCCATGCTCAATTCCGGACGCGAGTACATGCGCTACGCGCCATGGACCATGATCTTTCCCGGCCTCGCTCTCTTCCTCGCCGTCATGTCGGTCAACCTCCTCGGCGATCGTCTAAGCCAGCTCCTCGATCCCCGCACGCGTGAACGCGGTTAGGGCGTGTCGTCAATTGAGCCAATCGACCGCGGCCGCGAGATAAACGGCGGCCAGAAAGTTGCGGGCGGTCTTGTCATAGCGGGTCGCGATGGCGCGATATTGCTTGAGCCTTGCGAAGAAGTTCTCAATCAAATGGC
>DATAQP010000022.1:0-3704 GCA_036264595.1 Allostellaceae bacterium | reverse complement strand
CCTGGACCTCGCGGCAGGCGCGCACACAGAGATTACACTGGATGCAGGCGTCGAGATGGACCGCCATCGCCGGGTGCGAGCGGTCGGGTGCCGGACGATGGTCGCGCGGAAAGCGGCTCTCGGCGACGGCGACTCTGTCGGCCCAGTTCCAGAATTTCGAGTCAGGATCATGCGCGGTGACGCGCGCCGGCTGGTCGGCGACGAGCAGCTCGAAGACGAGCTTGCGCGATTCCTTGGCGCGCTCGCTGCTGGTCTTGACCTTCATCCCCGGACTCGGCTTGCGGATGCACGAGGCGGCGAGCACCCGCTCGCCCTCGATCTCGACCATGCAGGCGCGCCAATTGCCGTCCGGGCGATAGCCCGGCGACGGGCTGTAGCAGAGATGCGGAATCTCGGTGCCGCGGCGGTTGGCGATCTGCCAGATCGTCTCGCCGGGCTCCGCCTCGACCTCCTCACCGTCGAGCAGGAACTCGATCGCGTCGCTCATATCAGCTCTCCGCGGAAATGCTTCAACACCGATGTCACCGGGTTCATCGCCGCCTGGCCGAGGCCGCAAATCGAGGCGTCACCCATCACCTTGGTCAACTCATCGAGCAGATCCTCGTTCCACGCCTTCTGCTCCATGATCTTGACGGCCTTCTCGGTGCCGACCCGGCACGGCGTGCACTGGCCGCAGCTCTCATCCTCGAAGAAGCGTAGGAGGTTGAGGGCGACGTCGCGCATGCTGTCGCGGTCGGAGAGCACGACGACGGCGTGCGAGCCGACGAAGCAGCCATATTGCTCGAGCGTGCCGAAATCGAGCGGGATATCGGCCATGCTGGCGGGCAGGATACCGCCCGAGGCGCCGCCCGGCAGGTAGCCCTTGAAGACATGACCGTCCGCCATGCCGCCGCAGAACTCGTCGATCAGCTCGCGCGCCGTGACGCCGGCCGGCGCCAGCTTGACGCCCGGCGACTTGACGTGGCCGGAGACCGAGAAGCTGCGCATGCCCTTGCGGTCATGGCGCCCCTGCGAGGTGACGAAGCCGGCGCCCTTCTCGACGATGTCGCGCACCCAGAAAAGGGTCTCGACATTGTTGATCAGGGTCGGCCGGCCGAAGAGGCCGACCTGGCTCGGAAAGGGCGGCTTGTGGCGCGGCAGGCCGCGCTTGCCCTCGATGCTCTCGAGCATCGCCGATTCCTCGCCGCAGATATAGGCGCCGGCGCCGCGGCGAAGATGGATCCTGGTCTGCCTGGTCAGTCCCGCCGCCTCGAGCCTGGCGATCTCGGCGAGGAGGATTTCGCGGCACTGCGGATATTCGTCGCGCAGGTAGAAATAGGCGTCTTCCGCCTCGACCGCCCAGGCGCCGATCAGCATGCCTTCGAGGACGCGGTGCGGATCGCTCTCGAGATAGTGGCGGTCCTTGAAGGTGCCGGGCTCGCCCTCGTCGGCGTTGATCGCCATCAGCCGCGGACCCTTCTCCTGGCGCACGAAGCGCCATTTGCGCCCCGTCGGGAAGCCGGCGCCGCCGAGGCCGCGCAGGCCGGAATCCTCGAGCGCCTTGATGACGTCCTCCACGGCGCGCTTGCCGGCGAGGCAATCCTCGAGCACGCGGTAACCGCCACCGGCGCGATAGGCGTCGAAGCCGATATAGTCGGGAAGGTGTGGATGCGTCTCGCCGGCCGCGACCGCCTTGGCGACGCTGTCGACCGTGGCGTTCTCGTGCAACGCGTGGCCGATCGCCGTCACCGGCGCGTTGTGGCAGCCGCCCATGCAGGGCGCACGGACGACGCGCACGCCCGTGCCGAGCCGCTCCGATAGCTCTTCGAGCAACCGCTGCGCGCCGAAGAGCGAGCAGGACAGACTGTCGCAGACGCGCACGGTGATCGGCGGCGGTGGTGTCTCGCCGTCCATCACGATGTCGAAATGAGCATAGAACGATGCGACCTCGTAGACCTCGACAAGGGCGAGCTTCATGTCATGCGCGAGCGCCGCGAGGTGGCGTGCATGCAGGCAGCCATATTTGTCCTGAATGAGGTGGAGATGCTCGATCAAGAGATCGTGCTGGCGCGAGCGCGTGCCGAGCAACGCCTCGATCTCGCCGAGCGCGGCCGGATCGACCTGCCGCCCCTTCGGGAAGTTGCGTCCCTTGCGCCGTCCGGCGCCCGGGTGAATCGCGCGTTGCGGCTCGGCCGATACCGTTGCCATTACAGCCCCTTCATCACGCGCAGCATCGTGCTGCCGAGGCTGGCCGGTGAATCGGCGATAGTGATACCGGCGGCGCGCATCGCCTCGAGCTTGTGCTCGGCACCGCCCTTGCCGCCCGAGATGATGGCGCCGGCATGGCCCATGCGACGGCCCGGCGGCGCGGTCATCCCGGCGATGAAGCCGACGACCGGCTTCTTGACCTTGTGGGCGCGCAGGAACTCGGCGGCATCCTCCTCGGCGGAGCCGCCGATCTCGCCGATCATGACGATGCCCTTGGTCTGCTCGTCGGCAAGATACAGCTCGAGGCAGTCGATGAAGTTGGTGCCGTTGACGGGATCGCCGCCGATGCCGATGCAGGTCGACTGGCCGAGCCCGGCGGCGGTGGTCTGCGCCACCGCCTCGTAGGTCAGCGTGCCCGAGCGCGAGACGATGCCGATCGAGCCGGGCGTGTGGATGTGGCCCGGCATGATGCCGATCTTGCACTGGGCGGGGGTGATTACGCCGGGACAGTTCGGCCCAATGAGCCGCGTCTTGCTGCCGGCGAGGGCACGTTTCACCGTCACCATGTCGAGCACCGGAATGCCCTCGGTGATGCAGACGACCAGCGGCAGCGCGGCGTCGAGCGCCTCGAGGATGGCGTCGGCGGCGAAAGGCGGCGGCACGTAGATGACCGAGGCGGTGGCGCCGGTCTTGGCGACCGCCTCGGCTACGGTGTCGAAGACGGGCAGATCGAGATGGGCGGTGCCGCCCTTGCCCGGCGTCACGCCGCCGACCATCTTGGTGCCGTAGGCCATCGCCTGCTCGGAATGGAAGGTGCCCTGGGCCCCGGTGAAGCCCTGGCAGATCACCTTCGTCGCGGAATTGACGAGAACGGCCATCTATGCGGCCTCCTTGACGGCTTTGACGATCTTCTCGGCGGCGTCGGCGAGATTATCGGCGGAAAGGATGGCGAGGCCGGATTCGGCGAGGATCTTCTTGCCAAGATTGACGTTGGTGCCTTCAAGGCGGACGACCAACGGAACGTGAAGGCTGACCTCACGGGCCGCCGCGACGACGCCCTCGGCGATGACATCGCAGCGCATGATGCCGCCAAAGATGTTGACCAGGATGCCCTCGACATTGCTGTCGGAGAGGATGAGCTTGAAGGCCGTCGTCACCCGCTCCTTGGTGGCGCCGCCGCCGACATCGAGGAAGTTCGCGGCGTCGCCGCCATAGAGCTTGATGATGTCCATCGTCGCCATGGCGAGGCCGGCGCCGTTGACCATGCAGCCGATATTGCCATCGAGCTTGATGTAGTTGAGCCCGTGCTTGGCCGCCTCGGTCTCGGTCGGGTTCTCCTCCGAGACGTCGCGCATGTCCTCGATCTCCTTGAGGCGGAACAGCGCGTTGTCGTCGAAATTCATCTTGGCATCGAGCGCGATGACCTGGCCGTCGCCGGTGACGACCAGCGGGTTGATCTCGACGATCGAGGCATCGAGGCTGGTGAAAGCCTTGTACATGCCGAGCATAAATTTGGT
>DATAQP010000012.1:0-5319 GCA_036264595.1 Allostellaceae bacterium | reverse complement strand
CATCGTCGTCGCCAGCGGGCTTTACATCCTGCACCGCGAGACGCGGCGCACCGCGCCTTCGGCCAACTGATCAGCCGGCGTTGACGTCGACGACGACGCGGCCGCGCGTCTCGCCCTTGAGGATGGCGCCGGCGAGCGCGGGGAGCTTCGCCAGCGGCACCGTCTCGGTCATCGCGTCGAGCCGATCCATCGGCAGGTCGCGGACCAGCCGATCCCAGGCGGCCACCCGCTCGGGTAGCGGGCACATCACCGAATCGATGCCGAGGAGATTGACGCCGCGCAGCAGGAACGGGATCACCGTGGCGGGGAGATCGCTGCCGCCGGCGACACCGCAGGCAGCGACGCTGGCGCGGTATCTGAGCTGCGTCAGGATAGTGGCCAGCGTGGCGCCGCCGACGGCATCCACAGCACCGGCCCAGCGCTCGCTGTCGAGCGGCCGCTCCGGCACCTTGGCGAGCGTGGCGCGATCGACGATGGTGGTGGCGCCGAGCTCGTGCAGATAGTCATGGGTGGCGGCGCGCCCGGTCGACGCGGTGACAAGATGGCCGAGACGCGACAGTATCGCCACGGCAACGCTGCCGAGCCCGCCGGCGGCGCCGGTCACCAGGACCTCGCCGTCGCACGGCTTCAGACCGTGCCGCTCGAGCGCCATGACCGCGAGCATCGCAGTGAAGCCGGCGGTGCCGAGCGCCATCGCCCGCTTGGTCGAGAGGCCGGCGGGCAGCTTGACCAGCATGCCCGCCTTGACGCGCGCCTTTTGCGCGTAGCCGCCCCATTGCGCCTCGCCGACGCGCCAGCCGGTGAGCACGACCTTGTCGCCCGGTGCGAAATCCGGCGAGTCCGAGCTCTCCACCGTGCCGGCGAAATCGACGCCCGGGACATGCGGGTATTTGCGCACCAGCCGGCCGAGCCCTTTGAGGATCATGCCGTCCTTGTAGTTGAGGGTCGAGTACTCGACGGCGACGGTGACATCGCCCGCCGGCAGCGCAGCCGCGTCGACGCGCTCGATACGCGGCGTGACCTTGCCGTCGGCCTCATGCAGCACCAGGGCGGTGAAATCGCTCATCGTCGCACCTTCGCTCAGCCCATCACGTCGTGCAGCATCGCCAGGTAATCGTCCTTGCTCGCCGCACGCGGATTGGTCGGGTTGCAGTGGTCGCGGGTCGCCGCCTCAGCCATCGCCGGCATGACCTGCTCCGGGACGCCCATGGCGCGCAATGTAGGCGGCAGGCCGAGCCGCGCATTGAGCGCGGCGATCGCGTCGGCGACATCGGCGCCCGGCGCCTGCCCCATCGCCTCGCCAAGCCGCTCCCATTTGTCGCCGATGCTTGGCCGGTTAAAGCGCAGCACCGGCGGCAGGAAGATCGCGTTGAGCGTGCCGTGATGCAGCTTGAGGTCCTCGAGGCTGCCGAGCGGGTGCGACAGGGCATGGACGGCGCCGAGCCCCTTCTGGAACGCCATGGCGCCTTCCATCGCGGCCATCATCATGTTCCAGCGCGCCTCGCGATCGCCGCCATCGGCGACAGCGCGCTCGATATGGCGGCTGGCGCGGCGCAGCCCGTCGAGGGCGATCGCCTCGGCCGGCGGGTTGTTCGCCGGGGCGATGAAGGTCTCGATGCAATGGGCGATCGCATCCATCCCGGTGCCGGCGGTCAGGCCGGGCGGCAGGCCGAGGGTCAGTTCGGGATCGCAGATCGCCACCGACGGGATGAGATGCGGGCTGCCGATGCCGAGCTTGCGCCCGTCCCGCATGATGATGACGGCGCCGCGTCCCACCTCGCTGCCGGTGCCGGCAGTGGTCGGGATCGCCGCCAGCGGCGGCATGGTCGGCTTGATCTTGGCGGTGCCGTTCTCGATGAAGGCGTATTGCACGAGCGGCTCGTCATGCGTCGCCAGCAGCCGCACGCCCTTGGCGAGATCCATCGCCGAGCCGCCGCCGAGCGCGACCAGCCCGTCGCAGCCCGCCTCGCGATAGAGCTTCAACGCCGCCAGCACTGCGGTCTCGGTGGGATTGGCCGGCGTCTCGGCATAGACCGTATGGCCTGCCGGTACCTTGTCGCGGACGCGCTCGAAGAGAGGGGTGGCGCGGATACCGGGATCGGTGACGAGGAGCGGCCGCTTCACCCCGAGCAGCGCGAGCTCGGCCGGCAGCAGCGCAAGCGCGCCGAAATCGAACTGGATCCGGGTGAGATACTGGATCAGCGCCATGACCCTCCTCCTGTCGCGGCGACGCTAGCGCAGCGGTTCGAGGATGCTGACGAAATTCGCCACCGCGGCGCCGCCCATGTTGAAGATGCCGGCGAGCTTGGCATCCTTGATTTGAATACCGCCCGCCGTGCCGGTGAGCTGCATCGCCGCAAGGACATGCATCGAGACGCCGGTGGCGCCGATTGGGTGGCCCTTGGCTTTCAGCCCGCCCGACGGGTTGATCGGCAGCTTGCCGTCCTTCTCGGTCCAGCCCTCGAGAATCGCGCGCGCTCCTTCGCCCTTGCCGGTCAGCCCCATCGCCTCGTACTCGATGAGCTCGGCCGTGGTGAAGCAGTCATGCGTCTCGACCAAGCTGAGATCGCCGAGCTCGATCTTGGCGCTGGCGAGGGCACGCTTCCAGGCGAGCGCCGGTCCCTCGAAGGCGATGATGTCGCGCTTGCTCATCGGCAGGAAATCGTTGACCTGCTCGGCGGCGCGGAAGACCACCGCCTTGTCGAGGGTGAGCGCGGTCTCGACATCGGCGAGAACGAGCGCCGCCGCGCCGTCCGAGACAAGCGAGCAATCGGTGCGCTTCAGCGGGCCGGCGACGAATGGATTCTTGTCCGAGACATTGCGGCAGAACTCGTAGCCGAGATCCTTCTGGATCTGGGCGAGCGGATTGGCGGCGCCGTTCCTATGGTTCTTGGCCGCGATGCGCGCCAGCGCGTCGGACTGATCGCCATAGCGCTGGAAATAGGCCTGGGTGATGCGGCCGAAGACGCCGGCAAAGCCGCCCTCGATCGCGCTGTCCTCTTTGAGGTAGCTGGCGCTCATCAGGATGTCGCCGACCCTGGGTCCGGTCACCTCGCTCATCTTCTCAACGCCGACGACGAGGACCGTGCGGGCGCGCTTGGCGCCGATCGCGTTGAGGCCCTGATGGATCGCCGCTGAGCCGGTGGCGCAGGCATTCTCGACGCGGGTCGCCGGCTTGAAGCGGAAGGCCGGATCGGCCTGGAAGACCAGCGATGCGGGAAAATCCTGGCGCACGAAGCCGCCATTGAACGTGCCGAGATAGACGGCATCGATATCGGCAGGGGCGAGACCGGCGTCGTGGACGGCGTCGCTGGCGACGCGGACGATCAGCGACTCGATGTCCTCGTTCTCGTGCTTGCCGAACTTGGTATGAGCCCAGCCGACGATGCAGGCGGTCATCTCACTCCTCCGAAGCGCCGGGAGGGCGCCTCCTTGATATAGCAAGGCGGGCGGCCGAGGTCACGGCATCCGTGGCGGCGATTCGGGATGGCACCCATGTTCCCCCCTCGCCTTTTGCCTCACCGCCTCTATGCTTGCACGATGACTGATACGATCACGCTGCGCCGGCCCGACGACTGGCACCTTCATTTGCGCGACGGCGCTATGCTGGCCGCCGTGCTTCCCCTCACCGCGCGGCAATTCGCGCGCGCCATCATCATGCCGAACCTGGTGCCGCCGGTGACCGATGTCGCGAGCGCCGTCGCCTATCGTTGGCGCATCCTGGCGGCACTGCCCCGGGGCGCCGATTTCACCCCGCTGATGACCTGCTATCTCACCGACACGACCGATCCCGCCGAGCTCGAGCGCGGCCATCGCGACGGCGTCTTCACCGCCGTCAAGCTCTACCCGGCCCGGGCGACGACCAACTCGGCGCACGGCGTCACCGATATCGCCAAGGCCTATCCGGCGCTGGAGCTGATGGCGGCGCGTGGCCTGCCGCTGCTCGTCCATGGCGAGGTCACCGATCCCGAGATCGACGTCTTCGACCGCGAGGCGGTATTCATCGAGCGCGTGCTTGCGCCGCTGCACCGCCGTTTCCCGACGCTCAAGATCGTCCTCGAGCATGTGACGACGGAAGAGGCGGTGGCGTTTGTCGGCGCCGCCGGACCGACCGTGGCGGCGACGATCACCGCCCATCACCTCGTCATCAACCGCAACGCTCTCTTCGTCGGCGGCATAAGGCCGCATATGTACTGCCTGCCGATCGCCAAGCGCGAGAAGCATCGGCTGGCGCTGCGCCGCGCCGCCACTTCTGGCAACGCGAAATTCTTCCTCGGCACCGATTCGGCGCCGCATCCCGCAGCCGATAAGGAGAATGCCTGCGGCTGCGCCGGCATCTTCACCGCCGCCTCCGCGCTCGAGATCTACGTCCAGGTCTTCGCCGAGGAGAACGCGCTCGACCGCTTCGAGGCTTTTGCCTCGCTCAACGGGCCGCGCTTCTATGGCCTCCCGCCGAACGAGCGGCACATCACGCTGCGCCGCGGGACCTCGCGCATTCCGGCACGCATCGCTGTCGGCGACGCGAGCATCGTGCCGTTTCTCGCCGGCGAGGAAACCGGCTGGATCGTAGACGGAGCCTAGGCGGAAGGCCTGGACGATATGCCCCGCGACGTGTTCCGCGGCCCGCGCGGGAAACGGCGAATCAGTGCGCAACCGCCAGCGAGGCGAAGACGTCGGGTGCCGGCGGCAGGCGAAGAATATGGTGGCGGTGCCACAAGGCGTAGAAGAGCAGCGTCCAGGCGGCGAAGCCGGGCCGCTTGGCGGCGGCATTGGCAAACAGCTTCTCGACCGCGTCGGGCAGGCAGATCTCGCGGATGCCGGGCTGCGCGGCGACCAGCGGACCGAGCTTGGCGCCGCGCCGCGCCAGCCATTCGACGACCGGCACGGCGAAGCCGCGCTTGCGCGCGAAGGCCTGGGATTGCGGCATCGCCTCGGCGAGCCAGCGGCGCAGCAACCATTTGCCGAGCCCCTTCCTGACCTTGAGATCATCGGGCAGGCGAAAGGCGAACTCGGCGACCTTGATGTCGAGAAAGGGCGTGCGCCCCTCGACGCCATGCGCCATCAGGCAGCGATCGAGCTTGACCAGCAGATCGTTGGGCAGCCAGTCGGCGCAATCGGTCGCCTGGGCGATCTGCAGCCGTGTCCTGCCGCCGGAGCCGGCGCCGACCTCGGCGGCGGCGATGCCGTCGCGCCAGCCGGCGAGATCGCCGCGCAATATCCCAAGCCCGTCGAGATTGCCACGGCCGCGCGCCATCTTGCCGCCGGCCCACCATGGCCGCATCAGCGCGCGATAGCGCCCGTAGCCGGCGAAGAGCTCGT
>DATAQP010000486.1:0-24545 GCA_036264595.1 Allostellaceae bacterium | reverse complement strand
ACGCCCTATTTCAAGAGATCGAAGGGCAGCGAGAAGACGATCGCCATCTCCTCCTCGCCCGGATTCGTCTTGCTGATGCCGGCATTCGAGATGTGATGGAAGGTGAAGCCGAGCCGCGAGCGGTCGTCGAAGCGATAGGCTAACTCGGCGCCGGTGCGGAATTCGGCGTGGGAGCCGAGATCCTTGCCGGCACCCTTGTCGTAATAGCCGAACGCGGCATTCGGCATGAGCACCCAGCGATTGCCGAGATAGATATCGACGAGAAATCCGCCATAGCCGTAGAACGACCGTTTCGGGGTGCCTTCGGCGCCGAAGAACGGCTTGAAGATCCACAGCTTCTGGCCGAAGCGATATTCGCCGCGGGCCAGGCCGGCCGTATAGTTATGCAAGACGTCGAACGCGCCGAGACCAAGGGACACGAAACTGGGATCGTCGCTCGCCACCGCGGCGGCGTTGGGCGCCGGCGCTGCGGTCGTCGCCTGGGTCGGGATCGCTTTCGGTGCGCGCGCCGGTGCCGTCTGCGCGCTCGCCGCGCTGCCCCAGATAGAAGCAGCGGCCAGCATTACGGCGAGCGCTCGCGCCCTCGACGACCTCGTTCCGTGCATTCTTTTCACTCTCCCCCCAGCCACCGCGCGGTCGCCAGCATCTTACGGAGCCGGAAGGCCCTGGCAAGCCGAAAGCGCAAGCGGATGATGGATTTGCCGGTCAACCAAGCCGCTTCACCCGCTCGGTCGCGGCGACGAGCTGGGCGCGGATGCCCGGCTCCATCGCGGAATGCCCAGCATCAGGCACCACGGCATAGGCGGCCTCCGGCCAGGCGCGTGCGAGCTCGTCGGCGGTAAGGATCGGACAGACCATGTCGTAGCGCCCCTGCACGATCGTCGTCGGAATCGCCCGGATGCGGTCGATCGAGCGGAGGAGATCGTTCTCCGGCGCGACGATCTCATGACGGAAATAGTGTGCCTCGATGCGCGCCAGGCCGAGCGCCATGCGGTCCTCACCGAAGGCGGTGACAGTGTCGGCGCTCGGCAGCAGGGTCGAGCAGGCGCCTTCATAGACGCTCCAGCTGCGCGCCGCCGACAGGTGGACGGCCGGATTGGGATCGGTGAGCCGCCGGTAATAGGCGTCGAGGAGATTGCCGCGCTCGCCCTCCGGAATCGGCGCCGCGAAAGCGCGCCACGCCTCGGGAAAGACTTGGCGGATGCCGTAGAGGAACCAGTCGATCTCGGACTGGCGGCAGAGGAAGATGCCGCGCAGGATGAGGGCGCGGCAGCGCGCCGGGTGGGCGATGGCATAGCTCAGGGCCAGGGTCGAGCCCCACGAGCCGCCGAACACCACCCAGCGCTCGACCGCGAAATAGAGCCGCAACGCCTCGATATCCCGCACGAGATGGACGGTGCTATTGTCGGCAAGCTCGCCGAGCGGCGCCGAGCGGCCGGCGCCGCGCTGGTCGAAGATGATGATGCGGTAGCTTGCCGGATCGAAGAAGCGGCGATGCGTCGCCGTCGCCCCGGCGCCCGGGCCGCCATGGAGGAAGACGACCGGCATCCCGCGCGGATTGCCCGACTGCTCCCAATAGAGAGTGTGGCGCGCATCGACCGCCAGCGTGCCGGAAGCATAGGGTTCGATCGGGGGGAACAGGTCGCGCCGGCTCATCGATTCTCCGAGGTCAAGGCGGGTGCGGGCACTCTAACAGCGAAGCGCGGAGGCGGAAACGCCGCAAACCGCAAGCGCGGCGCGGCTTTCGGGCCTCCTTGCCACCTGCTACGCTGCGCGGCAGCAAATACGGCATGGCGGGATCGACAATGGATGACCAGGCGGCGCTCGTATTGCTTTCCGGCGGTCAAGATTCGGCCACCTGCCTCGCCTGGGCGCTCGAGCGCTTCGCGCGCGTCGAGACGCTCGGCTTCGACTACGGCCAGCGCAACCGCGCCGAGCTCGCCTGCCGCGACGAGCTGCGCGGCGGGATCGCGCGCGATTTCCCGCGTTGGGCGGCTCGGCTCGGCGCCGACCATGTGCTGGCGCTGCCGGCGCTCAACGCGATCAGCGACTCAGCGCTCACTCGCGACCTGCCAATCACCGCCGGCGGCGCCGGCGCCCTGCCCAGCACCTTCGTGCCCGGCCGCAACGTGATCTTTCTCACCTTCGCCGCGGCGCTCGCCTACGGACGCGGCCTCAAGCACCTTGTCGCCGGCATGTGCGAGACCGATTATTCCGGCTATCCCGATTGCCGCGACGATACGTTGAAGGCGCTGCAGGTGGCGCTCAATCTCGGCATGGACCGCCGTTTCGTCATACACACGCCGCTGATGTGGCGCGACAAGGCGGCGACCTGGTCGCTCGCCCGCGCGCTCGGCGGCGACAGCCTCCTCGCGCTGCTGCGCACGCACACGCTGAGCTGCTATGAGGGCGACCGCACCCAGCACCACGAATGGGGCGATGGCTGCGCCGTCTGCCCGGCCTGCGTCCTGCGGGCCCGCGGTTGGCGCAAATTCGCCGCCGCCGGCTAGTGTTCCGACTCTGACGGTTGGTCCTAACCATCAGGCCGGAACACTAGAAAAAAACCAAATGGACGTGCTGTGGCGCCAACAATTGATCCGGAATCAAGCGTTGGCGCCACAACACTAGGCCTGCAGCGCCTCGTCGACGGCGGCGCAGATCTCGTTGAGGGTGAAAGGCTTGGCGATGACGCGGTGGATCAGCGCCTCGAGATTGTGGGCCCGCTGCCGCTCGGCGGCGAAGCCGGTCATCAGCAGGATCGGCATGTCGGGGTAGTCGCTGCTCGCCTTGAGCGCCAAGGCGATGCCGTCGAGCCCGGGCATGACGATGTCGGTGAGCAGCAGATCGAAGCGCTCGCTGGCGAGATGGGTCAGTGCCGCCAGCCCGTCCGGCGCCGCCGTCACCTCGTGCCCGCCATGGGAGAGGGCGCGGACGACGAAGGCGCGGACCGCGCTATCGTCCTCGGCGACGAGAATCTTCGCCATCGCGCCGTGCTCCCTAGCTGCCTTCGCCGATCGTCACCAGCACGCTCGTCGCCGCCGGATTCGGCTGCGGGATGCTGGTGCGAAAGGGAATGCTGGCCCCCGGCAGCAGGCGCTGCTCGGCGACGTCGAAGTGGAGCGCCTGCAACTCGCCGCCGTCGCGGTCGCGCAACACCACCTTGAGCGTCGGGACGTTGCGCGCGATCTGCGAGACATTGGCGACCTCGCCCTCGACGACCAGCGTGCGCACGCCATTCTCGGTGGTGAAGGCCGGCGTCGTCTTGCGCAGCTCGAGGCCGATGCCGGGCGGCTGCACCGGCAGGCCGACCATGGTGTAGAGCCGCGTCGCCGGCGGCCATAGCGCCACCAACTGCTCGCGCGCAGCGATGCCGGCAATCACCGCCGCGAGGATAACGATGACGAGCACGCCCCAGACCATCGTCGCCACTGGCAGGCGGCGACGTTGCGCCAGCGCCGGCAATTGCGTCGGACCGGTGGTGAAATCCGGCACGACACCGGCCGGGGCGAGGTCGAGCGAGCGCGGCCGATCCTCGGGCGGCGTTTGATGCCAGGTCTTGCTGCAATTGGCGCAGCGCACCACCCGCCCGGCATCGCCGAGCGCCCGCGGGTCAACGAGATAACGGGTGTTGCAAGCCGGACAGGTTACGATCATTTGCGGAGCATTTCGCGATGCCGCCACCTTATAGGACCTGACCGCCGATCAGGCAAGAATGCCCGGGCGAAGCCCGCAGAATGCCTGGGCGCTGGCGATCCGCGCGGGCCGGCGCTGGACGCGTCGCGGCGCGCCGTGCGATGTTCGCCCGCCCCGCGCGAGCGCATGAAAGACCGGCGCGGCAGTACGAAAGGCACGCCCGACTTGGTTCGCTTCGAGAATGTCGGCATGCGCTACGGCGCCGCACGCGAGGTTCTGCGCGACATCACGATGCGGCTGGCGCCCGGCGGGTTTTATTTCCTCACCGGACCGAGCGGCGCCGGCAAGTCGAGCCTGCTCAAGCTGATCTATCTGGCCGAGCGACCGTCGCGCGGCCTCATCTCGCTGTTCGGCCACGATCTCGCGACGACGCCGCGCGAGGAGCTGCCGGCGCTACGCCGCCGAATCGGCGTGGTGTTCCAGGATTTCCGCCTCATCCCGCATCTCTCGGCGCTCGAGAACGTGGCGCTGCCGCTGCGCGTCGCCGGACGGCGCGACGACAGCGTCCATGCCAATGTCGTCGAGCTCTTGCGCTGGGTCGGCCTCGCCGAGGAGATCGACGCCAAGCCGGCGACCCTGTCGGGCGGCCAGCAGCAGCGCGTCGCGATCGCCCGGGCCGTCGTCAGCAAGCCGAGCCTGCTGCTCGCCGACGAGCCGACCGGCAATGTCGACGACCTCATCGCGACCCGGCTGCTGCGCCTGTTCGAGGAGCTCAACCGCCAAGGCACGACCATCGTCGTCGCCACCCACAATGAGAGCCTCATCGCGCGCTTCCGCCACACCAGGTTGCATCTCGAGAGCGGCGAGCTGACCGTCGGCACGCCGCAGGCCCAGGCGGCTTCCGCCGCGCCACCGGCCGACGCGGAAGACGGGGCGCCGGCATGACGGCACAGACCGTCCGCCGGCGGCGGCGCATCGATCTGCCGACTGACGGCGACGGCTCGGGGCGGTTCCTGCCCTGGATCATCGGCCTCATGGTCTATCTCGCCGCCCTCGCCCTCGCCGGCATGATGGCGCTGCACGGCGCGATCGAGCGCTGGGACAGCGCCCTCGCCGGCACTCTTACCGTGCAGCTGCCGGCCTCGGCCGGCGGCGAGCTCGAGCCGGCGCTAAAGCTGTTGCGGGCGACGCCCGGCGTCGAGCGCGCCGAGCCGCTCGACGCCGCGGCCAATGCCGCGCTGCTCGAACGCTGGCTCGGTCCCGGCCTCGCCGCCGAGGAGCTGCGCCTGCCGCGTCTCATCGATTTGCGTGTCGATCCCGCCGGGCTGAGCGATACCGCTGCGCTGGCCAAGCGTCTCGCCGCGGTGGCGCCCAGCGCGCGGCTCGACGACCATCGCGGCTGGCTCGACCGGCTGTTCGACGTCGCGCTGGCGATCGAGCTGGTCGCCGCCACCATCGTCGCCCTGGTCGCCAGCGCCGCGGTGATGAGCATCGTCTTCGCGACGCGGACGGGCCTCGCCATCCATCACGGCACCGTCGAGGTGCTCCACCTCATCGGCGCGCGCGACACCTTCATCGCCGCGCAGTTCCAATGGCCGGCGCTGCGCCTCGGCCTGCGCGGCGGGCTCATCGGCCTCCTCCCTGCCCTGCTCACCCTGCTGGCGCTGAGCCAGGCCGCGGGCGGCGTGATGGCGGGCGACAAGGTCGGCGGCGCTATCTCCGCGCTGCCCCAATTGACGCTGGCGCCTTGGCAATGGGCTGTCCTGCTGCCGCTGCCGCTCGCCGCCGGGATCACCGCGCTGGCCACGGCGCGCCTCACCGTGCTGCGCGCGTTGGCCCGCATGCCGTGAGCGAGAAGCCATGAACGAGAAGGGGGTGATCGCGACGACGCGCCCGCGCCTCGGGCCATCCCGTCTCGTCCTCGCGGTCCTCGGCGGTGCCCTGCTGCTCTGGCTCGCCGGCCTCGTCTGGTTCGCCGATACGATGCCGAGCGAGATCGCCGATCCGAGCACCCCGACCGACGCCATCGTCGTGCTGACCGGCGGCAGCCAGCGCTTCGATGCCGGGCTCGAGCTGCTCGCCGCCGGCAAGGCGAAGAAGCTGTTCGTCTCCGGCGTCCATCACGGTGTCGAGATCGCCGATCTCCTGCATCTCGCGCATCGCGCGCCGGATGCCGCGTCCGCCGAGGGGCTGGCGTGCTGCATCGTCCTCGGCCACGCGGCCGACAGCACGATCGGCAACGCGCTGGAAACCGCTTCCTGGATGCGCCGCGAGGGTTATCATTCGCTGCGTCTCGTCACCGCCGGCTATCATATGCGGCGCAGCCTTTTCGAGTTCGCCCGCGCCATGCCGGAGATCCGCATCATCGCCAATCCGGTCTTCCCCGAGCAGGTCAAGCTGGCCGATTGGTGGGCGTGGCCGGGCACCGCGGCGCTGATCGTCGGCGAATACGACAAGTATCTCGCGGCGCTGCTGCGCGCGGCGCTCGGCCAGCCTGTCGTGACGCCCGACGTGATGGGCGCCTCATGATCGCCTTGCGCTCGCTCCTCTTCAATGTCGGCTTCTATCTGTGGACCCTGCTGATCGGCCTCTACGGCGCGCCGCTGCTGCTGGCACCGTCACGCTACGTCATGGAGTTCGGCCGGCTATGGGCAAGCGGCGCGCTCGGCCTGCTCGCCTGGACGGTCGGGCTGCGCCACGAGATCCGCGGCATCGAGAATCTGCCGCAAGGCGCCGCCATCATCGCCCTCAAGCATCAATCGGCCTGGGACACCATCATTCTCCCGGTGATGTTTCGCCACCCCGCCATCGTCATCAAGCACGAGCTCGCCTGGCTGCCGATCTATGGCTGGTACGCGGTGCGCGCCGGCGGCATCCCAGTCGATCGCCGCGCCGGCGCCAGCGCGTTGAAGCACATGCTGGCGCGCGCGAAGCGGGCGCTCGCCGAGGACCGGCCGGTCGCCATCTTCCCGGAAGGCACGCGGACGGCGGTCGGCGCGCGTTTGCCCTATCATCCCGGGGTCGCCGCGCTCTATACCCAGCTCAACGTCCCGCTGGTCCCCGTCGCGGTCAATTCAGGCGTCTTCTGGGGCCGCCGCAGCTTCCTCAAACGCCCCGGGAGCATCGTTCTGGAGATCCTGCCGGCGATTCCGCCCGGCCAGCCGCGCCGCAAGGTCATGGTCGAGCTCGAGGCGCGCATCGAGGCGGCGACCGCTCGTCTTGTCGCCGAGGCGACAGGCGCGTTGAATCCTGTGGATAAGTGAACAGACAACCCCTTGTTATAAGTGGGGAATACTACCAATTAATGAGTGATTATAAGGCTTTGACCCAGGATAAATCTGTTGATACAAATCATGAACAGGATTGCGGATCACCGATGCCATGCTAAACTGTGGCAGCGAGGCCGCCGACGCGCATAGTTGCGACCACCTGGAGATCACCAACCATGCCGAGCGTCGCCTCGATCTCGCAGCAGATCTGGGACATGAAATACCGGCTCAAGGGGCCGGACGGCGCGGCACTCGACAAGACGATCGAGGAGAGCTGGCAGCGCATCGCCACCGCCCTCGCCGCGCCCGAGAAGGAGCCCGAATTGTGGGCCGGGCGATTCTACCAGGCGCTGGAGAATTTCCGGTTCCTGCCCGCCGGGCGCGTCGTCGCCGGCGCCGGATCGGGACGCCACGTCACCCTCTTCAACTGCTTCGTCATGGGCAGCATCCCGGACGATATGGCCGGCATCTTCACGCATCTGCGCGAGGCGGCGCTGACCATGCAGCAGGGCGGCGGCATCGGCTACGATTTCTCGACGCTCAGACCCAAGGGGGCGCCGGTCAAGGGCGTCGGCGCCGATGCCTCGGGGCCGCTCTCCTTCATGGACGTATGGGACGCGATGTGCCGCACCATCATGAGCGCGGGCTCGCGCCGCGGCGCCATGATGGCGACGTTGCGCTGCGACCATCCCGACATCGAGGCCTTCATCGAGGCCAAGCGCGAGGCCGGGCGGTTGCGCATGTTCAATCTCTCCGTCCTCGCCACCGACGCCTTCATGGCGGCGGTGAAGGAGGACGCGCCCTGGGAGCTCAAATTCGCCGGCACGACCTTCAAGGTGCTGCCGGCGCGCGAGCTCTGGGACAAGATCATGCGGGCGACCTACGCCTATGCCGAGCCCGGCGTCATCTTCATCGACCGCATCAATCGGCGAAACAACCTCTATTACTGCGAGGAGATCCACTCCACCAATCCGTGCGGCGAGCAGCCCTTGCCGCCCTATGGCGCGTGTCTCCTCGGCTCGATCAACCTCGCCAGCCTGGTCGTCGACCCGTTCGAGAAGACGGCGCATCTCGACCTCGAAGCGCTCGACCGGCTGGTGCCGCTCGCCGTGCGCATGATGGACAATGTCGTCGATGTCTCGCGCTTCCCGCTCGACCAGCAGCTCGCCGAGGCGAAGGCGAAACGGCGCATCGGGCTCGGCGTCACCGGCCTCGCCGACGCGCTCATCATGTGCGGCGTGCGCTATGGCGCCGGCCCCGCCGTGGCGCTCACCGAAAGCTGGATGAAGGCGATCGAGCGCGCCGCCTATCTCGCCTCGGCCGCGCTCGCCGCGGAGAAGGGCGCCTTTCCGCTTTTCGACCGCGACAAGTTTCTTGCCGGCGAGACGGTGCGCGGCCTCGACGAGGATGTCCGCGCAGCGATCGCGACGCACGGCATCCGCAACGCCCTTCTGACCTCGATCGCGCCGACCGGGACGATCTCGATCTTCGCCGACAACGTCTCCTCCGGGCTCGAGCCGGTCTTCTCGTTCCGTTATACGCGCAACGTGCTGATGCCGGACGGCACGCGCAAGGAGGAGGAGGTCAGCGACTACGCCTATCGCCTCTTCCACCGCCTCAAGGGCGAGGCGACTCCGCTGCCGGACTATTTCGTCGACGCGCAGGGCCTGGCGCCGGGCGACCACCTCGTCATGCAGGCGGCGGTGCAAAAGTATGTCGACAGCTCGATCTCCAAGACGATCAACCTGCCGGCCGATATCGCATTCGACAGCTTCAAGGACGTCTACCTGCAAGCCTACGAGCTAGGCTGCAAGGGCTGCACGACCTACCGGCCGAACGACGTCACCGGCGCCGTGCTCACGGTCAAGAAGGAGGCGCCGGTGCGCGAGCCCGAGCTGCCGCTGCCGACGCCGGCGGCCAAGCCGGCCGATATCTACGAGGCGGGCGGCGTCGTCTATATGACGCAGCCGCTGAGCCGGCCCGAATCGCTGCCCGGCCAGACCTACAAGATCAAATGGCCGGATGGCGAGCACGCCATGTACATCACCATCAACGACGTCATCCAGGACGGAAGGCGCCGGCCCTTCGAGATATTCATCAACTCGAAGAACATGGAGCACTACGCCTGGACGGTCGGGCTGACGCGGATGATCAGCGCGGTGTTTCGCCGCGGCGGCGACGTCTCCTTCGTGGTGGAGGAGATGAAGGCGGTGTTCGACCCGCGCGGCGGCGCCTGGATGGGCGGCAAATACGTGCCCTCGCTGCTTGCCGCGATCGGCGACGTCATCGAGCACCACATGATCGATATCGGCTTCATGCCGGCCAAGGATAGCGGGCCCAAGGAGATCGCCCAACGCCAGGTCGCCAATCTGCCGACCGGCGGTGCCGTGGCGGCACGCATGGCGCAATGTCCGAAATGCGGCGAGGCCTCGCTGATCCGCGTCGAGGGCTGCGACCAGTGCACGAGCTGCGGCTATTCGAAATGCGGGTGAACCGAGTCGTGAACGCATAAGCCGGCAACGCCATCCGGATCGCCAATCGAAGCCGGTGACAAGGATCGGAGCGTATCCATGCAAACTGCCAGCTTCACGCCGAACGATCTCAACGACGGTTTCGTCGTCGCCATCACCATCGAAGCCAAGCCGGACGAGGCCGACACGGTCGCCGCCATCTTGGCGTCGCTGGTGGCGCCGACAATGGCCGAGCCTGGTGTAAAACTCTTCCTACCGTATCGCTCGCCGACAGCGCCCGGACTGTTTTTCATCTTCGAGCTCTACGTCGACGAGAGCGGATGGGCCGCGCACCAGGAAACCGCGCATTTCAAGGCGGCGGTCAAGGAATTCATGCCGTTGATAACCAGGCGCGAGCGGGTGCCTTTTATTCCTTACGCTCCAAGTGTTGGCTGAGCGACCGCGCTCTATCGCGATATTCCCGGCCCTTCTCATCCTCGGTGATCGAGGCCGATATCCAGCACGGGCGCACTATGCGTCAGCCAACCGGCCGAGATGAGGTCGACGCCGCTCGCGGCGATAGCCGGCGCGCTCGCCGGGGTGATGCGGCCCGAGGCTTCGGTGATTGCGCAACCGCCGACCATGGCGACGGCGCGGCGCAGCTCGTCCGCCGACATGTTGTCGAGCAGCACGGCATCGATGCCGGCGGAAAGCGCCTCCTCGAGCTGGGAGAGCGTGTCGACCTCGAGCTCGATCTTGACGAGATGGCCGATGGCGGCGTGCACGCGCGCGATCGCCGGTGCGATGCCGCCGGCGATCGCGACGTGGTTGTCCTTGATGAGGACGGCGTCGTCGAGGCCGAAGCGGTGATTGCTGCCGCCGCCGATTCGCACCGCGTATTTCTGCAGCGCACGCAGCCCGGGAATCGTCTTGCGCGTGCAGGTGACGCGCGCACGGTGACCGCGCACGGCATCGACCAGCGCCGCGGTGGCCGAGGCGACGCCGCTCAGCTGGCAGAGAAAATTGAGCGCCACGCGTTCCGCGGTGAGGATGCCGCGCGCCGGTCCGGCGATCGTCGCGATTACCCCGCCGGCGACAACGCGGCTACCATCTCGCCGCGCGATCTCGGCCGTAATCGCGCCGTCGACCAGCCGAAACGCTAGCAGCGCGATGTCGAGCCCGGCGACGATTCCGTCCTGACGCGCGACCAGCGCGGTCTGCGCCCGCGCATCGTCGGGCACGATGGCATCGGTGGTGATGTCGCCGGCGCGGCCGAGATCCTCGCAGAGAGCGGCGCGGACAAGCGGCTCGAAGAGGAGGGGGGAGAGCGACGGGATGGCCATGATCAGCCTCCGATCTCGAGCATGCGCTCGACGGCGCGGCGGGCGCGTGCGGCGATGGCGGGATCGATCGTTACCTCATAGCGCATCGTCTCCAGGGCGCGGCGGATCTTCGGCAATGTGATCCGCTTCATGTGCGGGCAGAGATTGCAGGGACGGACGAACGCGATCTCGGGGTGCTCGACAGCGAGGTTGTCGCTCATCGAGCATTCCGTCACCAGCACGACGCGCGACGGTTTTCTCTTGCCAACGTAACTGGTCATGGCCGCGGTCGAGCCGGCGAAATCGGCTTCCGCCACGACCTCGGGCGGACATTCGGGATGCGCCAGCACGACGATTTCCGGGTAGTCGGCGCGCAGCGAGCGGATCTCTGATGCGGTGAAGCGCTCATGCACTTCGCAATGCCCGGTCCAGGCGATGATCTCGACGCCGGTCTCGGCGGCGACGTTCTTCGCGAGGTACTCGTCGGGCAGCATGATGACGCGAGGAGCGCCGAGCGATTCGATGACGGCGCGCGCATTGCCCGAGGTGCAGCAGATATCCGATTCCGCCTTCACCGCGGCCGAGGTGTTGACATAGGTCACGACGGGAACGCCGGGATAGCGCTCGCGCAGCAGGCGGACATCGGCAGCGGTGATCGATTCGGCGAGCGAGCAGCCGGCCCTGGGATCGGGGATCAGCACGGTCTTGTTCGGATTGAGCAGCTTCGCCGTCTCGGCCATGAAATGAACGCCGGCGAGGACGATGACCGCCGCGTCGCTCTTCGCCGCCTCGCGCGCCAGCGCCAGACTGTCGCCGGTAACGTCGGCAACGCAGTGGAAGATCTCGGGCGTCTGGTAGTTGTGCGCGAGGATGACGGCGTTGCGCGCGCGCTTCAGATCCAGGATCGCCTCGATGTCGCCGGCAAAGACCGGCCATTCGACCGGCGGGATGACGGTCTTGACGCGCTCGTAGAGTAACGCAGTGCGGGCCACTGTGGCTGGAGCGATAGCGTTCATGATCCACCTTTATACTCACTTGGAGTATTTAGAGGGTGAAAAGAAAACGGACGGCAATCGCCCGTTCTCCCGCTTATGCTATATATGAGTATAAGAGTGTCAAGCGCGCGGTTTCCCCGCAGCTCTGCCATGCGTTCTGTTCAGGGCGAGCGGGCGAGCGGCAGTTTGGTGCCTGACACGGCGCGCTCGGCGACCACACTCCGGCGGAAGCGGAAGAGCTTCGCCGGCCGCCCGCCGGTTGCTGTGGCGACGCCGCCGGTTTCCTCGACCAGCCCTTGCTGATCGACCAGCCGGCGGAAATTCTGCTTGTGCAGGCGCTGCCCGGCGAGCGCCTCGACGGCGCGCTGCAGCTGGAGCAAGGTGAAGCTCGGCGGCATCAGCTCGAAGACGACCGGGCGGTACTTGATCTTCGCTCGCAACCGGGCGATTCCGGTGGCGAGGATGCGGCGATGGTCGAGCATCATCGCCTCGCCGGCGAGCGCCGTGGCGCCGCGCTGCCCGGATTCGGGCACCAGCCCCGCCTCGTAGAGCAGCTCGTAGCGCTGCAGCACGAGCTCCTCGTTCCATGTGGCGCTGTCGCTGCCGAAGGTGGCGTGGATGCGCTGCGTGCGTGCGCGACGAGCGGCACCGTCCGGTGCCTTGGCCGCCCAGCGCCCCAATTGCGGCACGATCACGCGCCCGACCAGCGCCGGCTTGCCGCCTCGCCAATCCTCCCACGGCAAATAGCGGTACCAGCTCTGCCAGCCCGGCACATGCTCGCCCGAGGCGCGCCCCTCGCGGGTCAGGCCGAGATAGCTGATCGAGATGACGCGCCCGCCGCCGCCCTCGGGCCGGCGGTCGCGATCGGCGAAGGTGTAGAGCTGCTCGATATAGCCGAGCGGGTGATGGGTCTGGCGCTCGACCCAGGAGCGCAGCCCCATCTGCAGCGTGCGATGATCAGAGGCGAAGGGGCCGGACGGCAGCGCCTTGCCATCCTCAACGGTGAGGATGCGCGGCTCCTCGCCAGTCACGGCGACGAGTACGGCGGTCAGCTCGATGACGGCTTCGGTGCCGGCAGCTCTCTCCAAACGCCTCGCATCCCCCGGTGTCGTCATCCCCCTTGGACGGCGCGCAGTATGCCACAACCGGCGGGGGGTCGGGCCAGCGAAGGACGCGAAAGACGCTCGCGCGGCGGTCAGTTTCCCGGCACGGGGATCGGCACGCCTTCGGTGGTCAGGGAGAAGCCGCGATTGGCGACACCGCCGACCATCACCGCCTGAATCACCGGGGCGGCGATCGCCCTGCTTGCTGCCCAGCCGACGATGAACTTGGCGCCGGTGCCGCCGCGCACGTCTTCGGTCGGAATGAAAATCTCGACGGTGCCGAGCGGGCGGACCGCCACCGCCTCGTGCAGATAATGCTGGACCAGTCTGCCGGCAGTGTCGTGGTAGTCGATACGCTCGAGCACGAGCGGCTGGTCGGCGGCGACGTTGCGGATCGACAGCGTCACCGAGAAATCGAGCTGCTTCATGCCGCCCGCGCCGGCCACGCTCGAATAGACCGGGACATAGACGGTCTCATGGCGGGCGAGCTGCGCCGCCTCGGGCGGTACCATCAGCGAGTCCTTGAACGGCGCCAGGGCGTCGCCCTGCCCCGCCGTTTTCGCCCCCTGCGCCGTGGCTGGGCCCGCCTGAGCGCAGAGCAACGCGAAGGCGGCAAGCAAGACCGTCAGGTGCAGGCGAATCGTCCGAGCCCCCAAGCCGATTTCCTCAGGGCCGGTCAGGCCGGCCTAGCGCCAGAATAGCCAGGGGTCTGATCACCGACAATGCCGGAAACCGAGCCTGGCGCGCATGCAGGCTCGCCCGCGAGCGGCGGCTGCTCGGGCACGGTCGGGCTGCGCACGGGCGTGGCGACGGCAGGCGGCGCCGGCGGCGGGCGCCGCGCCTCGCTGCGCTCGAGCTTGGCAAGATCGCTTGGACCGGTGACGACATCGAAATCGAACATCGTGTGACCTCCTGGTTGGAGGCCGTTCCGCGCGGGGCGGGATTTCGACGTTCGGGATGGTCTGGAAAACGCGAAAGCCGCCTCGATCGGGGCGGCTTCGGTATCAACGACGCGTGCGCGATCCTAAGCCGCCGGTGTGAACCAGCGACGGTAAGAGCACGCAAATTGCGTGGTCGGGATCGGGTGCGGGCGCGTCATGGTCCGGGGAAGCTAGCGCAGCGGCGGCAGCGAGGCAAGCCTCTCGCCAGCCCGTCAGGGGCCCATCGTCTCAGGGGCAGGGCGGCTCCTGCGCCGCGAGCTGCTTGACGCGCTCCTCGAGCTTATGCAGCGGGCCGTCGAGATGACCGAGGCATTCGAGCTGGCGCACCGTGTTGGCGAGATATTCGCGGCAATGGCCGCGCCCGCCGATGCCCTGCAGGATGAGGCGGGCCGTCTCGTCGATGGTCAGGCGGCCGGCATAGCCGGGATGCGAGCGGCGCACGGTGAAGGCATGGGCGGTCAGCGTGCCGCTCTTGGTGGCGACGCGCGCGCTGCGCAGATCGTAGACGCCGCCGACCATCTCGCGCTCCCAGAGATAGGCCATCGCGACGGGCGCCTCGGCAGCGGGAATGCGAATCGCCATGCCGCGGCAGGCGCCGCCGCGGTCGAGGCCGAGCACCAGACCGGGCCGCTCCGGCGTGCCGCGATAGCGATGGGAATAGATGCAGAAGCTGCGATGCCAGCCGCGCAGCAGCGCCGGCTCGATGGCGTCGTGGGTGAAGCCCGGATTCCACATCAGCGAGCCGTAGCCGAAGATCCAGATGTCGCTGCCGGAGGCAAGCAGCGCCGAGATCGGCGGCGTATAGGCCGGGACCGTCTCGTCCTCGCCGCCATATTCATCGTTGTCGAGTTCATCGTTGTCGAGCGCACGCGGCGCAGCGAGGCTTGGCATCGAAGTCTGGACCCTCTTGTTCAATCGCGATTGACCAGGCCGACGGCAAGGGCGGTCACCGCCATGCCGACGAGCGCCGTCACCCCCAGCGTCTCACCAAAAAGCAAATAAGCCATGAACGCCGTCACCGGCGGCACCAGGTAGAACAGGCTGCCGATGCGCGAGGCGGCTCCGCGGCGCAGCAGGAAGAGCAGCAGCATGGTGGCGCCGACCGAGAGCACCAGGCAGAGCCAGAAGAGGGCAAGGACGAACTCGGCCCGCCACTCGATATGCATCGACTCGCTGGCGAGCGCCAGGACAAGCATCAGCAGCCCGGCCGTGGCGTTCTGGATCACCGTCGCGCTGCGCAGATCGACGGCCGCGCAGAAGCGCTTCTGATAGAGCGTGCCCGACGTCATGCCGAAGGGCGCCGCGACGACCGCGGCGAGGGCGGCGAAATGATGGAGGTCGAGGGCGATGCGCCCCCAGAGGACGAGCACCAGACCGACCAGGCCGAGGGCGATGCCGAGCCATTGCCGCGGCGTCACTACCTCGCCGAGGACGATACCGACGAGCGCCGCGGTGATCAGCGGCTGCAGCCCGGCGATCAGCCCGGCGATGCCGGCGGAAACGCCGTGCGCGATGCCATAGAAGACGCCGCCGAGATAGGTCGCCTGGATGAAGATGCCGACCAGTGCGATATGACCGACATTGCGCCACCCCACCGGCCAGGCGGCGCCGAGGGCAAGCGAGGCGACCAGCATGATGGCGGCGACGAGCGAGAAGCGCAGCGCCAGGAAGGTCAGCGGCTCGGCATAGGGCAGGCCATATTTGGCGCCGATGAAGCCCGTCGACCACAGGACGACGAAGACGCCGGGCATCAGCGAGAGCAGACCGGAACCGGCGGCGCTCCGAGTGGCGGGGGCTTTGGCGATGACGCTCATCTATGCGAGGGCGGGTCGAGGTTGCGGCAGTCTAGCCGCCCCTCGCAGGCTGACAAGCGCACGGAGCGCATTGCCGCAATGCGTCGGCCGCTCTTATAACGGGCCATCGACCGCGCCGCCGCGGCCCCTTATAAGAGCGAGCGATGCGCCGCAAGATCCTTATCCTCGCCGCCCTCCTCGCCGTCGCCGCGTCCTATGCTTTCTACTGGTACTCGGTCGCCGAGCTGGTGCGCCGCGGTATCCTCGATTGGAGCACGGCGCGCCGCGCCGAGGGCTTCACCGTCGGCTGGGACCGCTATGACGTCAGCGGCTTTCCCTTCGCGTTGCGCGTCACCATCGATCAACCCGTCTTCGGCCAGAGCGGGATCGAGCCCGGCTACGCGGCGCAGGCGCCCCTGCTCGTCGGCGAGGCACGGCCCTGGGCGCTCGACCACTGGCACGTCACGGCGGCACGCGGCGCGCGGCTCGCCATCCAGCCGGGGCCGGCGCGGCCGGCGATCACCGTCACGGCCGGCAGTTTGGCCGGCACGGTACAACCCGGGCAGGTTGACGGCGCGGCAAACCATCCCGGCACGGCGGTGGCGCTGAGTGCCGACAACATCGCCATTGCCGGCCAGGCGCAGCTCGCCATCGCCCATGCCGAGGCGCAGACCGCGATCCCGGCGCATGCCGTCACCAGCCATATCGAGACCTGGGTTACTGCCAATCTCAGCCTCGCCGGCGTGACGCTGCCGCAAGCGGTGCCGCCGCTCGGCGACACGATCGACCACTTGGCCGCCGCCGTCGCGGTCAAGGGCACCATACCGGGCGGCCCGCACCGCCAGGCGCTCGCCGCCTGGCGCGACGACGGCGGCACGCTGGAGATCGGCAGCTTCGATCTCGGCTGGGGCAATCTCCAGCTCGGCGCCAAGGGCACGCTCGCCCTCGATGCCGGGCTGCAACCGATCGGGGCGCTGACCGCCTTGATCCGCGGCTACAACGAGATCATCGATGCGCTGGTCACCGCCGGCGGCCTGCGGGCCGGCGATGCTGCGCTGGCGAAGGTCGCCCTCGGTCTCCTCGCCAAGGAGGGGCCGGACGGCGCCTACGAGATCAGCGCGCCGCTGACGCTGCAGAACGGCCACGCCTTTCTTGGTCCGGCCCGGCTCGCGCGCTTGCCGAATTTCACGTGGGAATAGGATTCCCGGGGAACAGGATTTCCGGGGAAATAGGATTTCCATCCGGCGCTCTGCCGATCAGCGGAGGATGCTGAACACCATCGACATGATCGAGATGACGAGCGCCGAGATGGCGACATAGAGCACGGAGTCGGTGCCGGCGAGAAAACGTTTGCGTCGCGGATGCGGACGCGGCGCGACGATAGCGGGCGCGGCGGGTTTGCGCTCGGGCTTCACCACGCCGTCGCGGTATTCGGTGAAGAGGATGCGGCTCTTGAAGACGCCCTCGGCCTCGCTGAAGGCTTCCTCGGTGATCTTGACGCCGAGACGCCGGGCGAGCACCTGCTTGGCCGCGACGGCGGCTTCGGCGCTGGTCTCGAAGACGCCTTCGAGGACCCAGCGCAGCCCATCCCAGCCCGCTACCTCGAAACCCGCCCGCCGATCCAGCGGCAGATCGATGCGCTCCACAGTATCCACGACGTCCTCTCAGCGGCGGCGCCGCGCAGACGGACACCAGCCGCCCCTTATTTGAGGATTATACCGTAAAGAAAGGCTTAAATTGCCGCGATTGGGCGGAATGCTCAGGCCTGCTTGGCCTCGATGATCGAGCGGCGGATCGCCCGCGTCCGGCTGAACAGCTCCTCGAGCTTGTCGCCCTCGCCCCAGCGGATCGCCCGTTGCAGCGCCGTCAGATCCTCGCTGAAGCGCTGCAGCATCTCGAGCACCGCCTCGCGATTGTTGAGGAAGATGTCGCGCCACATCACCGGGTCGGAGCCGGCGATGCGGGTGAAGTCTCGGAAGCCGCCGGCGGAGAACTTGATGACCTCGGACTTGAGGCTGTCCTCGAGATCGGTCGCCGTGCCAACGATGGTGTAGGCGATGACATGTGGCAGATGCGAGGTCATGGCGAGCACCTTGTCGTGGTGCTCGGGATCCATGGTGACGACGCGCATGCTGGCCTGCTCCCATAGGGCGGTCAGCCGGGCGAGCGCCGCCGGGTCGGTACCGGCCAGCGGTGTCAGGATGCACCAACGGTCGCGGAAGAGCTCGGCGAATCCCGATTCCGGTCCCGAATGCTCGGTGCCGGCGACCGGGTGGCCGGGGATGAAGTGAACATTCGCCGGCAGGCTCGGCCCCAGATCGCGGATGACCGCCTGCTTGACCGAGCCGACATCGGTGACGATGGCACCCGGGTGCAGCGCCGGTGCGATCCGGGCACCGATTGCGGCATAGGCGGAGAGCGGCGTCGCGATGACAACGAGGTCGGCGTCGCGCACCGCCTCGGCGGCATCTTCGGTGACACGGTCGGCGATGCCGAGCTCGAGCGCCTTCGCCCGCGTCGCCGGTTGACGGGCGCAGGCGACGATCTCGCCGGCCAGCCCGTCGCGACGCAGCACGCGGGCGAGCGATGAGCCGATCAACCCGATGCCGATGAACGCGACGCGCTCGAAATGCGACGCGCTCATGCGGCAAGGAATTCGCGCAGCACGGCGACGACCTGGCGCATCTCGTCCTCGGTGCCGATGGTTATGCGAAGCCACTCGGGCAGATGATAGCCGCCCATCTTGCGGGTCAGGATGCCGCGCGACTGGAGATGCACGAAAGCAGCGTCGGCATTGCGCGCGGCGGCGATGGGAAAGCGCACGAGAACGAAATTGCCGACGCTGGGATTGACGGTGAGACCGAGCCCGGTGAGCTCGCGGGTGAACCACGGCAGCCAGATGTCGTTGTGCTCGCGCGCGCGGTCGACCGCGGCGACGTCGACCAGCGCGGCGACGCCGGCCGCCTGCGCCGCGGCATTGACGTTGAACGGGCTGCGCACGCGATTGAGCACGTCGGCGACGACGGGCGAGCAATAGGCCCAGCCGAGGCGCATGCCCCCGAGCGCGTAGATCTTCGAGAAGGTGCGCAGCATGACGACGTTTTCCGCATTGTCGACGAGCGCGGCGCCGGGATCGTAGTCATTGCGCGAGACGAACTCGGCATAGGCGGCGTCGATGATCAGCAGCACCGATGGCGGCAGCCCGGCATGGAGGCGGGCGACATCCTCGGCGCTGGTATAGGTGCCCGTCGGATTGTTCGGATTGGCGAGGAAGACGATCTTGGTCTTCGTGGTGACGGCGGCGAGCAGCGCATCGACATCGGTGGTCAGGTTCTTCTCGGGCGCGGCGATCGGCGTCGCCCCCGCCGCCGTGGTGGCGATCGGGTACATGAGAAAGCCGTGCCGGCTGTAGACCACTTCGTCGCCCGGTCCGACATAGGCGCGCACGAGCAACGCGATCAGCTCGTCGGAGCCGCTGCCGCAGACGATACGGGCGGCATCGAGTCCGTGATGGCGGGCGAGCGCCTCGCGCAATTCGGTCGAGCCGCCATCGGGATAGCGATGGATCTCCTCGGCGCGCGCCTGGTAGGCGGCGATGGCGCGCGGGCTCGGCCCGAGCGCGCTCTCGTTCGAGGCCAGGCGGATGACACGCGCAACGCCAGCCGCTTTCGACTCGCCGCCGACATAGGGCGCGACGTCGAGGATGCCGGGCCGCGGCGCGGGGCCGGCAACAGGACCGATCGAGGCGGGACGGGTCGTGGCGGTCATGGCTTGGGCTTCCTGTTTGCCGCGGCGCGAGGACGGGCGGCGCTGCCGCGGATGTCGGCGGGGTGGATGTCGGGAGGACGGCGATCGGCCGGCGGATCGAGCGCGAGTGGCGCGGCATAGGAGCCGAGCGACAAGATGCGCTCGACAGCGGCGCCGACCTGCTCGCTGAACATCGTCAACCGCTTGTCGTCGGGCAGGACGAAATCGTTGAGCTCGACGAGGTTGAGCTTGGCCTCGCCGCCAGGATCGAAGGCGGCGAAGAAATTGCAGGTCAAGCCGCTGGCCGAGAGAGCGGAGAACAGACGCGCCCGGCTGACCTCGCCGCCCGTTTCGATGACGATGAGCGAGCGATCGACGCCGGTCGGCTCGAGCGCGCCGCTGCCGACGGCCAGCGCGTCGCCGCCGCCGGGCCGGGCATTGCCGCGCCCGGCGAAAGGCAGGCGGGCGAGGACGCGCGGCGTCGCGGCATCGTTGGAGATGAGGAACCGCCACCAGGGATCGGCATCGTCCTCGCTCGGCATCGGCAGGATGCCGATGGTGGCCTGCTTGTCGGTGACGGCGCGGATGACCTGGCCGACCGAATCATAGGCGGTCATCGCGGCATAGCTGCCGAAATGGTCGCGCGCCAGATCCCAGTAGCTGCTCGCCTCGCTCGGCGCATAGACGGCGACGGCGAAGCTCGCCTGCATCCCAACGGTCGCCGCCAGCATCTCGCGCCACATGCGGACGAGCGCGACGGCGGGAAAGTGCCCGCTATGGCGGGCGACCAGGCGGCGCAGGATGATCGCCTCGCGGCCTGGGCGGAAGGCCGGCACCTTGCCGTCCTTCTTCTCTTTGCCGATCGCTTCGACGACCTCGGTGCGCCGCATGATGAGATCGTGCAGCTGGTCGTCGATCGCGTCGATTTGGCGGCGCAGATCGTCGAGTGTCGGCTTGTTGCTGGACATGTCCGGATCGAGCGGGAAAAGGGAGGCATACTGATAGTTCGCCGCGCCGCCGAAAGCAAAGAAAACGTTGACATGGCGGCGCGCGTCTCCCTAGCTATGCGCGGTTCTCATGGCCCCGCTAGTGGGCCTCTGCCACGCGAGCCCCCAAGAGAGCCCGGAGTGTCCGTTCAGCAACCCACAATTTCGAGCGAAACCATGCCGGCGCGCCCGGGCCATCGGCTCGACATCACGCAGCCGTTCAAGCTCGATTGCGGCGTCGATCTCGCGCAATTCACCATCGCCTATCAGACCTATGGGCGGCTCAACGCGGCACGCAGCAACGCGATACTCGTCTGTCACGCGCTGACCGGCGACCAGTATCTCGCCGAGCCGCATCCGATCACCGGCAATCCCGGCTGGTGGTCAACGCTCGCCGGCCCCGGCAAGGTGCTCGACACCGAGCGCTATTTCATCATCTGCACCAACGTGCTCGGCGGCTGCATGGGAACCAGCGGGCCAAAGGACATCGATCCGGCGACCGGCGAGCCCTGGGGCCTGTCCTTTCCCGTCATCACCATCGGCGACATGGTGCGGGCGCAGAAGCTGCTGATCGACCATCTCGGCATCGACACGCTGTTCTGCGTCACCGGCGGCTCGATGGGCGGCATGCAGGTGCTGCAATGGGCGGCGAGTTTCCCCGAGCGCGTCTTCGCCGCCGCCCCGATCGCCTGCGCGGCGCGCCACTCGGCGCAGAACATCGCCTTCCACGAGGTCGGCAGGCAGGCCATCATGGCCGACCCGGAATGGTGCGGCGGCGCCTATCTCAAGAAGGGGATGCGGCCGGCCCGCGGCCTCGCCGTCGCACGCATGGCGGCGCACATCACCTATCTCTCCGAGCCGGCGCTGCACCGCAAATTCGGCCGCAACCTGCAGAACCGCCAGGCGGTAACCTACGGCTTCGATGCCGATTTCCAGGTCGAGAGCTATTTGCGCCACCAGGGCATCACCTTCGTCGACCGCTTCGACGCCAACTCCTATCTCTACATCACCCGCGCTTGCGACTATTTCGACCTTGCCGCCGAGCATGGCGGCGTCCTCGCCAGCGCCTTCCGCGGCACCAGAACGCGCTTCTGCGTCATCTCCTTCACCAGCGACTGGCTCTATCCGACATCGGAAAACCGCGCCATCGTCCACGCGCTCAACGCCGCGGCAGCCAATGTCAGTTTCGTCGAGATCGCCACCGACAAGGGGCACGATGCCTTCCTGCTCGAGGAGAAGGAGTTCTTCGCCACGCTCGGCGGCTTCCTGACCGGCTGCGCCGAGCATCGCGGCCTCGGTTCGGCATGAGTCCGGACGGCATGATCGGCCGCAACGGAAACCGCGGCAGCGCGCCGCCGGTCGACATCCGCAGCGACTTGCGGCTGATTGCAGAGATGGTGGCGCCGGGCTCGCGCGTTCTCGATATCGGCTGTGGCGACGGCGCCCTGCTCGCCCATCTCGCGCACAACAAGCAGGTCGATGCGCGCGGCATGGAGCTCAGCCAGTCCGGCGTCAATGCCTGCGTCAGCCACGGGCTTCCAGTCATCCAGGGCGACGCCGACGGCGATCTCGACGACTACCCGTCGGATGCCTTCGACTACGCGATACTCAGCCAGACGCTGCAGGCGACCCGCAATCCGCGCCTGGTCATCGGCAATCTCGTGCGCATCGGCCGGCGCGCCATCGTCTCGTTCCCGAATTTCGGCCACTGGCGGATCCGCGCCCATCTCTTGTTCAATGGCCGCATGCCGGTCACGCCGCTGCTCAATCACGCGTGGTACGACACGCCGAACATCCATTTCTGCACGATCAAGGACTTCGTCGCCCTGTGCACCGAACTCGGCATCACCATCGAGCGCAGCCTGACGCTCGACCATGCCGGCCAGCCTTTCGCGCTCGATGCCGGCGGCGGGCTCGCCAATCTGCTGGCAGAACAAGGCCTCTTCCTCTTGCGGCGGCGAAATCATTAATCCAACGCGGGGCTTTCAAAGCGCCCCAGTTCGCGGCAGAATGCCTAGAAGATGTCTCCGTTACAGGGTGGCCATGGCGATATCCTATGATCGGCGGCTTAGCGACAAGCTCCTGGTCGCCTTTGACCAAGCCTGCGATCAGAACTTCATCCCGGTGGCGGAGCTGTTACTGCGCGCCATCGAGATCGCGCTGACCCGCGAGGGTGGCTCGAACCGCGTCGACAAGCGACAGGATCTCGGCCCGGTGATCGCCGCCTATGCCAGGCTCAAGGAATTGCAGGACGCGCGCACGCGCGGCTGATCGCCCCCCGTCGCCGCGCCGGGTGCGGCTCCGACCAGCACATCAGCTTAGAGCGCGAACGAAATCAGCCGGCTATGCCTTCAGAAGCGAGTCGAAATAGTCGTTGATCGAGCGGGCGATGCCGCCGGCCACCTTCTGGCGATAGGAGGGCGTGCGCAAGGCATGCTCCTCCTCGCGGTTCGACAGGCAGCCCATCTCGACCAGCGCCGACGGGATGTCAGGCGCCTTGAGGACGGCGAAGCCGGCCGAACGATGGCTGTTGTTGAGCATGGCGACGTCGCGGCCAAGATCGTCGACCAGGCGCCGGGCCAACCGGATCGACTGGTTGTTGGTCTGGCGCCGCGCCAGATCGATGAGGATGGAGCTGACCTCGGGCGCGTGGCGCGAGAGATCGATGCCGGCGATCAGATCGACCTTGTTCTCGCGCGCAGCAAGGGCCGCCGCCTGCGCGTCCGAGGCCTTCTCCGAGAGAGTGAAGACCGAGGCGCCGCGCATCCCGGGGTCGGGGAGCGCATCGGCATGGATCGACAGAAAGAGGTCGCCGTCGGCGGCGCGGGCGCGCGCGACACGATCCTGCAGCGGAACGAACTCGTCGCTGGTGCGGGTGAGGATGACACCGTAGCGCCTTGTCGCCTCCAGAAGCTGCGCGACGAGGCGCGCCGCATCGAGGGCGAGATCCTTCTCGTAAACGCCGCTCAAGCCGATGGCGCCGGGATCGATGCCGCCATGACCGGGATCGAGAACCACGGTGCGGCGCCGCGCCACAGCCTTTGGCGCCGCGGCGTGCTGGCTGAGCGTCTGGCCGATCGCCTGACTGGCGGCCAGCCCGCCGGAGGCGGCGGCGGCACCGCCGAAAAGGAAACCGCGAAGTAACGCGCGGCGTTGCAACAATCCGTCTCGCATGTCGATCCAACTACACGCTGCGATATCGGCCACGCGCAACCAAAATGGCCGACGGTGAGCCACCTATATCACGGACCATAAGTCAGAAATGAGAAATAGTCTATATCTATTTGTGAAAACACGTAAATACATTCTTCACAGGAATCGTTTCACGCGCCCCGACGCGGCAACTCGGCGGCCTGGTTCAGTCCGCCGACCGAGCAAGATGCGCGGGCAGGCGGAATTCCGTTGCCAAACCGGTCCGCCGGGCTTAGCGAAAGCCTCGCGGGACACCGTTGGCGCAATGGTGACGCCGAAGAGGATGCGGGGGGAACAGCGATGTCTCGACTTGGCATGACGCGATGAGCATGCCGACGGCCCAATCGGCGGCGGCCGGACGGGCGGTGCTGCGCGGCATCGGCTGCGTCCTGATCGCCACCGCCTGCTTCGCCATCATGGACTCGCTGGTGAAATGGGTGGCGCCGCGCATTCCGGTGATGCAGATCGTCTTCTTCCGCTCGCTCTTCGCCTTTGTCCCGATCACCCTGTTGGTGCTGCGCGACGGCGGCATCGCGACGCTGCGTACCTATCGGCTGGGTGGTCACGCCAAACGCTCTCTCTGCGGCGTCGTCTCGCTCGCCGGCTTCATCTACGCCTTCGGCCACATGCCGCTCGCCGACGCCGTCGGCATCGGCTTCTCGGCGCCACTCTTCATCACTGCGCTCTCGGTGCCACTGCTCGGCGAGCGCGTCGGCATCAGGCGATGGAGCGCCGTGCTAGTCGGCTTCGTCGGCGTCATCGTCATGGTCCGGCCGGGCAGCGGCGTCTTCGATCGCGCCGCCGCCGTCGCGCTCGGCGCGACGATGCTCTACGCGCTGGCGATGATCTTCATCCGTAGCCTTGGGCGAAGCGAGAGCACCGGCGCCATCGCCTTCTACTACACGCTGGTCTGCTGCGTGATCGGCGCCGCCTTCCTGCCCTTCCAATGGGTCACGCCGGAACCGGCCGACGCCGCGCTGCTCGTCGCCATCGGGCTGATTGGGGGCTGCGGCCAGCTCCTCATTACCTCGTCGTATCGCAACGCGCCGGCAGCGGTGATCGCGCCGTTCGACTACGTCTCGATGCTCTACGTCTCGGTGATCGGCTATGTCGT
>DATAQP010000548.1:0-2200 GCA_036264595.1 Allostellaceae bacterium | reverse complement strand
CGCGCGCTTCCACGTCGCGCGGATGGGGAGCGGCCGGCCCCTCCTCCTGCTGCATGGCTGGCCGGAATTCTGGCTCACCTGGGAGCCCGTGATGACGCGTCTTGCTGATCGCTTCCAGCTCGTCGCGCCCGATCTGCGCGGCTTCGGCGACAGCGACAAGCCGGCGGGCGCCTTCGGTCCGCCGGACCATGCCGCGGACATGCTGGCGCTGCTCGACGCGCTCGGCATCGCCGAGATCGGCGTGGTCGGCCACGATGTCGGCGGCGCAATCATGCAGCCGCTCGCCCGCGCCGCACCGCAGCGTCTCGCCGGCCTCTTCTTCTTCGATTTCGTCTATCCCGGCATCGGCGCGCGCATGGCGGCGCCCGACCGGCTGAACGAGATCTGGTACCAATCCTTCCACCAGATGGCGATGGCGCCCGTCCTGGTCGGCGCCAGCCGGGAAACCTGCCGAGCCTATATCGGACATATGCTGCGCCATTGGTCGCATCGCAAGACTGCGTTCGACGACGTGCTCGAGACCTTCATCGACAATTTCCTCAAGCAAGGCAATCTCGCCGGCGGTTTCGCCCATTACAAGGCCTCGCATGCCGGCCGCATCGCCATGATCAAGGGCGAGGCGCCCGCCCTGCCGCCGATCACGGTGCCGACCGGCGTTCGCTGGGCGCAGCACGATCCGCTCTTTCCCTATGCCTGGACGGATCGGCTGGGCGAGACCTTCACCGATCTCGATCTCGCCCTCTTCCCCGATGTCGGCCACTTCCCGCATCGCGAAGACCCCGACCGCGCCGCCAGCGAGATCGCCCAGTTCTTCACGCGCATCCCTTGGCACTGACGGACGCTCACCTGCGATAGCGCGCGGCGGGATGCTCCTGGCGGAAATTCGGCGCCATCGCCTCGCGCGCCGCCATGAACGCCTCCCACTGGCCGATATCGGGCAGCGGCGGGATGCTGACGGTCTCGCGGCGGTCGAAGCCGACCAGCGCCGCATCGACCAGCTCGCCGACCTCCATCACGCCCTGGAGGGCGTCGACGTCGCGGCCCGAGCGCGCCCAGATCTCGGTGCGCGTCGCCGCCGGCAGCACCGCCTGGACGTAGAGGCCGCGCGGCCCGAGCTCGGCCTGCAGCGATTGCGAGAAGGTGAGGACGAAGCTCTTGGTCGCCGAATAGATGCCGGGCAGCAGCTCGGGGACGAGGGCGAGCACCGAGGCGATGTTGACGATGGCGCCGCCGCCCTCGGCGAGAAAGCGCGGCACCACCGCGCCGGCGAGCCGCGTCACCGCCGTCACGTTAAGGCGGATCAGCCGGTCCTGCGCGTCGAGATCGGGGGCGGCGAAGCCGCCCGGCGCCGCCGCGCCGGCATTGTTGACGAGGATTCCGATGCGCGAATCCTCGCGCAGCCGCGCCTCGATACGGGCGAGATCACGGGGTTCCGTGAGGTCGGCCGGCAGCACGTCGACGGCAACGCCGGTCTCGCGGCGCAGCCGCTCGGCAAGCGCCGCCATGCGCCTCTCGTCGCGCGCGACCAGCACCAGATCGTGGCCGCGGCGGGCGAGGCGGTCGGCATAGGTCGCGCCGATGCCGGACGAGGCTCCGGTGATCAGCGCGGTTCTCTTCGACTTGTCGGTCATGGTTGTCCTCCTTGATGTGGTTCAGCGCACCGCGCCGGTATAGGGGTCATCCTTCGGAGCGGGTAACGCGGCGGAGTGGGTATTGATGACGACCGTCATCAATCTGATTGCTATTGATGGTGGTCGGCATATATCTTGTCAAGGGAAAGCAGGGAGGAACCGAGATGCGGGTGACGAAGGAGAAGGCGGCCGAGAATCGCGAGCGCATCGTCGCCGCCGCATCTCGTCTCTTCCGCGAGAAGGGGTTCGACGGGGTCGGTCTCGACGCCATCATGCAGCGGGCCGGCCTGACCCATGGCGGCTTCTACCGCCATTTCGGCTCGAAGGACGAGCTCGCCGCCGAGGCGGTCTCGCGCGGTCTCGCGGTCGCCGCGGCGCGGCAGGACGCCTACCCCTCGCTGGCGGATCTCGTCGCCGGCTATCTCTCGCCGGCGCATCGCGACAATTGCGGCGGCGGCTGCGTCGTCGCCGCGCTGGGTCCCGACATCGCACGCCAAGGCCCCGCGGTGCGGCGCCGGCTCACCGCCTATATCCGCGAGCAGTTCGATCGGCTTGCGCGGCGCATCGCC
>DATAQP010000479.1:0-6898 GCA_036264595.1 Allostellaceae bacterium | reverse complement strand
CAAGGCGATGCACGCGGACCTCATTCGCCGCGCCATCGCCGACCCTCTCGAGACGGCAAGCTCGGGTCCTACGGCGCCGCTTTCCGGGAATTGGGCCTCGCCGCGCGCCATGAACAGGGCCTGCGGAAGAACAACCGGGCGGAAGTCTCGCACCAGCCAGTGCGGCGACGCGAGCGCAAGATGCAGCGGTTCAAGTCGGCCGGTTCAGCTCAGCGCTTTCTGTCCGCCCACGCTGCCGTTTACAACAGTTTCAACGTCCAGCGCCATTTGATCTCCCGCCGCACGCTGCGAACTTTCCGAACGGAAGCAATGGTGCAGTGGGAAGCGGCGACCGCGGCCGCCTGAGATCCGCTTCGAACGCAGGTTGATTTGCGCGCCTGGCCGGTTCCCGTGACAAAGCCACTATCGTCCCCAGCGTAAGGCGGCAGTATGCACCGGCGCGTCCCACAACGCACGAAGCTCCTCGTCGAGGATCGAGACCGTGGCCGAGCATCCGGCCATTTCGAGCGACGTCACGTAGCTGCCGACCAGCGAGCGCGAGATCTTGATGCCGCGCCGCTCGAGCAGAGAGCGCAGCGAATGGTACATGAGGTAGAGTTCCATCGCCGGCGTTCCACCGAAACCGTTGACGAACAGCAGCGCCTCGCCCTTCGCGGCGCGTCCGAGATCGCCGACGATCACCGAAACCATTTCCTCGGCAATCGCATCGGCCGTGCCGAGTTTGACGCGCCGGCGGCCGGGCTCGCCGTGGATGCCGACGCCCATCTCCATCTCATCGTCGCCGAGCTCGAAGGTCGGGCGCCCGGCCGCCGGAACGGTGCAGCTGGTCAACGCCACGCCCATCGAGCGGGTCGCCTTATTTACCCTGACGCCAAGCGCCTGCAGCGCCGCCAGGGATCCGCCCCGCTCGGCTGCTGCGCCGACCATCTTCTCGACGATCAGCGTGCCGGCGACGCCGCGCCGGCCGGTCGAATAGGTCGAGGTCTCGACCGAGACGTCGTCGTCGGTGACGACGGTCGCGATGTCGCGGCCGGCGATCTCGTGCGCCATCTCGAAATTCATGACGTCGCCCTCGTAGTTCTTGACGATGAAGAGGGTCCCGGCGCCGCCATCGACCGAAGCCGCCGCCTCGACGATCTGGTCGGGCGTCGGCGAGGTGAAGACTTGTCCCGGGCAGGCGGCGTCGAGCATGCCGAACCCAACGAAGCCGGCGTGGAGCGGCTCATGACCGCTGCCGCCTCCCGAGACGAGCGCGACCTTGCCGGGGCTGAGCGATGTCCGGCGGACAAATTTGCGCTCGGCGCCGAGCGCGACGATATCGCCATGCGCGGCGGCGAATCCCTCGAGGCTTTCAGCCAGAATTGTATCCGCTGCATTGATCAGCTTCTTCATCCGTTCCTCCTCGTTCGGCGTTTCTTGGTCGTGTTGCCTTCTAGATCAGTCGAATGAGCTCCGTGATGAACGTCGCAACGAGCTTCTCGAGCTGGCGATTGCGCGCCTCATCACCGAGATCCGGAAGATAGAGCGTGTGGCTGCGCAGGCGCCGCGTCTCCTTGACGAGCTTGAGACGTCGCGCGTGCGCCCGGCCATAGGCTTCGAGAAAATGCTTCTTCTCCTCTGGCGGGAAGTGGCAGATCTCGAAAATGGTATCGAGATGGATCGACGGGATCGGCACGGCGTAGGCCGGGTTCGTGATCTGCGAAATGAAGCTGCGGTTTTTCTCGAGCGCCGCGGCGAGGCGCTGGCGCGTGCCCGACGGCCGGTTCTCGAGAACCCGCTGGAGGATTCTCTTGTACTCGGCGACAGCGTCGGCGGCGGGCGCTGCCTTCTCGCCCTCAGGCTTGACCATCCGCTCCCCCTGCCCGGCACGATGCGATCGCCGCCTTGGTGCGCGCCAGCGCCGGCGGCGCAACCGAGAGGACGCGCACCCCCGCTTCGATGAGAGACGGTATCACCGTGGGGTCGCCGCCGGCATCGCCGCACAGGCTGACTTGGATGCCGGCATCGGCGCCGTATCGCGCGACTTCGGCAATGAGGCGCATCACGCCCGGATTGCGCGGATCGCTGAGCTCCACTAGCGCCCCGTTGTCACGGGCGCTTGCGGTGACGTACTGCGTCAGATCGTTGCTCCCGATCGAGAAGAAATCAGCATCGAAGCTCGCGATGTCGAGCGCCGTCGCCGGGACCTCGACCATGATGCCGAGCGGCGGACGACGCGCCGGAACGCCGCGATCCTCGACCTCGCGCAGCGCCTGGTCGAGCAAGCGGGACGCCGTCTCGAGCTCGCGCGGCACTGTCACCATGGGCAGCATGATCTTGACCGGACCATGCGCTGCCGCCCGCACCAGCGCCCGCAGCTGCACCAGCAGCACCTCCGGGTGGGCCAGGGACAGCCGGATGCCGCGCATGCCGAGGAACGGATTGGTCTCGCCGTCGATGGTAAAGCCCGGTATCGGCTTGTCGCCGCCGGCGTCGAGCGTGCGGATCGTGACCGGCCGGCCGACGGCCCATTCGATGAGCCGGCGATAGACAGAGAACTGCGCCTCCTCGTCGAGCAGCGCGCCAGCCGAGCCGCACAGGAATTCGGTGCGAACGAGGCCGATGCCGTCGCAATGTGCGGGATCGAGCGTCGTGAGCTCGGCCACATCGGCGACATTGATCATGACCGAGATCGGCACCCCGTCTGCCGTCGCCGCGGGTACGCCAAGAAGGGTTTCGTCGTCGCGTGCAGATCGTGCCGCGGCGGCCCGCCGGCGCGCCGCGCTGCTGCGCGCCGCAGCATCGGGGCTCAGAACGACCAACCCCGCCTCGCCGTCGACCAAAATCTCCTCGTGGCCATCGAACTCGATCCCGCCGAGGCACACGACCATGGGAACGCCGCGTGCCCGGGCGAGCATCGCGACATGGCTGCTCGCGCTGCCACCGGTCAGGGCGACGCCGCCGCCCGCACTCCAGTCGGTTTCGAGGAAGACGGACGGTGCGATATCCTCACCGGCAAGGACAGCGCCCGGGGCATTCAACCGATCGCGTCCCGATCCCGCCAGATGTCCGAGAACGCGGTCGCGTATATCCCGCAGATCGCTGGCGCGTGCCCGAAAATAATCGTCATCGGCGGTTTCATAATCGGCGACCTGCGCAAGTAGCACCGCCGCCCATGCGGCTTCGGCGGGGACGCCGTCCGCAATCGCGCTCAGGGCCGGCGCCCGTAATGTCTCGTCCTTCAGCATTTCGATCTGGAAGTCGAGCATCGCGATTCCGTCAGCATCGGCGGCGCGCGTCTGCAACCTCTCGAGATCGTCGATCGCGCCGGCAATCGCCTGCTCCAGCGCCAGGCGCTCGCGAGCGACATCGCCGGTCGGCAGCCGATGTCTTATCGATGCGCTCAGCCTGACCAACGGCCCCAGGGCGATGCCCGGCGCCGCGGGTCGGCCCTGCAGCTCACGCGATGGCGCCATCGGGCATGCCCTCGTTGAAATCGCGCTCGACCAGCCCGATCAGCGATCGGACCGCCTCGGCGGCGTCCGGCCCCGTCGCGCGAAACCGCAGCGTCGCGTTCTGCGGTACCTTGGCGCCCATCACCTTGACGATGCTCTTGGCGTCGATCCATGGCCCGATCTCGGCGGCCGCGAGCTCGATGTCGGACGCGAACATCTTGGCGAGCTTGGTCAGCTTGACCGAAGGACGGGCATGCAGCCCGATCGCGTGAGAGAGCAAGACCGATCCCTGGGCAACCAATTCCGACATGATGTCCTTCTCGCTCCCGTCCACAGCTAGATCGGCGACAATTCTTCGGCGGTGCGGCGCACCTGCTCCAGCGTCGCCCCGCCCGAGGCCTCGGTCGCCGCGATGACCGCACCTTCGACGATCGGCGCGTTGCATACCATGACCATCGGGCGCCGCGCCTCCGGGAGCATCTCGATCGCCATCTCACTATTGGTCTCGGCGCCGCCGAGATCGACCAGGATCGCGACGCCGCGGCTCGACCAAGCCCGCCCGATCGCATCGACGATCGCCTCGACGCTCGAGCCGAGGCCGCCGTCGGCCCCGCCGCCACACCACGCCAGGGGAACCTCCTCTCCAACCATCTGCCGCACCATGTCGGCGGTTCCGCGCGCTACATCGGGCGAGTGCGACACGATGACGATCCCGACATTCTCACTCATGACGCGGTCCCCAGAACGTCCAGCGCGGCGTTGATCAATAGGGCGCTCGAGCGGGCGCCGGGATCGATATGGCCTATGCTCCGCTCGCCGAGAAACGAGGCGCGGCCGCGCACCGCTTTCATCGGCCGCGTCGCCTCGCTGGCGTCTTTCGTCGACCGGCGCAGCCGAGACGACAGATCGTTGCCGCCTTCCGCCAGAACGGCGAGCGCCGGGGCGAGCACATCCAGCATGGTCTTCTGGCCGACATCGGACTTGCCTCGGGCCTTGACGGCGGCGAGCGCAGAGCCGAAGGCGCGCGTCGCGTCGGCGAGGCTCGGTGCCGCCGGAATATCCTTGGCGAGCGCCATGAAGAGCGTGCCGTAGAGCGGACCCGAGGCGCCGCCGACCTTCATCACAAGATGCGTGCCGAGCGCATACAGGAGCTCAGGCAACGGCTTGCCGGCGAGGCGATCTAGATCGCCCAGAACCGCCTCGAAGCCACGCTTCATGTTGAGACCGTGATCGCCATCGCCGATCGCTCGGTCGAGATCGCTCAGCTCGTCGGCATGAGCGATCATCGCATCCGCAAGCGCGCGGATCAGATGCTCCTTGAGCGCCAGGTCGAAGTTCATCGGGATCTCCGGTTGTCGCCCTGATACATGGCGCGATCAGGCCGTGACACGGTTGCCGTCCTTGTCGAAATAAAGCGGCCGAACGAACTCGATGGCGACGTCGTCGCCGACGCTGAGTCCGGCATCCGGATCGGCCAGGGTGACGACCTCGCCCTCGCCGATTCGGACATGGAGATGGTTGCGGTCGCCGAGATGCTCGATCCAGGTCACGCGTCCCGCCGCCGCCGCGTTCGCCGATTTCACAATCTTGAGATGCTCGGTGCGCGCGCCAATCATGACGGCCGTGGGCGGCGCCACCATCTCCGGAAAGAGGCCACGCGGCACGAGGTTGATACCCGGCTGACCGAGGCGCGCGGCGACGTAGAGATTGGTGGGATTCTCGTAAATCTCGCGCGGCGTCGCGAATTGCACGAGCCGCCCGTGCTCGATGACGCCGATCCGCGTCGCCATGGTCATCGCCTCAATCTGATCGTGCGTGACGTAGAGCATGGTGGCGCCGAGATCCTGCTGGATACGCTTCAGCTCGAGCCGGAGGTCCGCGCGCAGCTTGGCGTCGAGCGACGAGAGCGGCTCGTCCATGAGATAGACGGATGGACGGCGCACCAGGGCGCGGCCGATCGCGACGCGCTGCATCTCGCCGCCGGAGAGCTGGGTTGCGCGATTGCCCAGCTTCTGCTCGATCCGCAGCAGCGAAGCGACCTCGCGGACCTTGCGAGCGATCTCCGCCCCCGGCGTCCGTCGCATCGGCGAGCGCAGCGGGAAGGCAAGATTGTCGAAGACCGAGAGATGCGGGTAGAGCGAGAATTGCTGGAAGACGAAGGTGACGTCGCGCTCGGCCGGCGTTAGCTGCGTCACATCGCGCCCGCCGATCGAGATGCGTCCGGCATCAGGCCGCTCGAGACCGGCGACGAGGCGCAGCGTCGTCGTCTTGCCGGCGCCGGTCGGGCCGAGCAGCACCATGAACTCGCCATCGGCGATCGCGAACGAGAGCTCGGAGACGGCGCTGAGCGCGCCGAAGCGTTTCGTCACGCCGGCGAGAGCGATCTCAGCCATGGACGCCTCCGTCGGTCAGCGTCGTGCGAACCGCGCGGCCGGAGGTGCCGTCGAAGAGCGAGAGCTTTTCCCGGCGAAAATCGAGCCCGACATGCTCGCCGCGTCGCATCGGGAGGTCGGCCGCCAGGCGCGCCCGCACGGTGCCGTACGGCGTCGTCAGCGTCACAATCTGCGTCGTGCCTAGATATTCGGCCCCGAACACCTCGCCGCTGACCGCGCCATCGTCGCGCAACTGCACGTCCTCGGGGCGGACGCCGAGCAACAGCTCGCGCTCGTCGAGGCTCTCGCGAATCTGCGGCACGGCGATCATCGTTTCGCCGAGGTGGATCGCCTGCGCGCCGGCCATGAGCCCGCCGCGAAAGCCGAGGAAGTTCATCGGCGGCGAGCCGATGAAATCGGCGACGAACACCGAGGCCGGCCGCTCGTAGATCTCGCGCGGCGTGCCGAGCTGCTCGATGCGTCCCCGGTTCATGATGGCGATCTTGTCGGCCATCGCCATCGCCTCGAGCTGATCATGGGTGACGTAGACGGTGGTCGCCCCCAGGCGGTTGTGCAGGCCGCGCAGCTCGCCGGTCATGATGTGGCGGAACTCGGCATCGAGCGCGCCGAGCGGCTCGTCCATCAGGAAAGCTTTCGGCCGCCGCACGATCGAACGGCCGAGGGCGACGCGTTGGCAGTCGCCCGAGGCGAGGCCGGAAACCCGCCGATCGAGAAGATGGGTGATGCGCAGGATGCGCGCCGCCTCCTCGACGCTCGCGCGGATGTCGGATCGTCTCATTCCCTGGCATTTGAGCGGGAAGCCGATATTGGCCCGCACCGTCATGTGCGGATAGAGCGCGAAAAGCTGGAACACGAAGGCAATGTCGCGCTCGGCAGCCCGCTTCAGCGTGACGTCCTCACCGCCGAGCAGGATTCGTCCCGACGAAGGCAGCTCGAGTCCGGCGATCGTGCGCAGCGTCGTTGTCTTACCGCAGCCAGACGGGCCGAGAAGACAGAAGAACTCGCCGTCCGCGATCGTGAAGGTCGACCCGCGAACCGCGATGAAATCGCCGAACGCCTTCTGCAGATTGT
>DATAQP010000495.1:0-4392 GCA_036264595.1 Allostellaceae bacterium | reverse complement strand
CCCCGGCGAACAGCTCCGCGAAGAGTTCCTAAAGCCTTTGAAAATCACGGCGTATCGGTTGGCGAAGGACATCAGCGTGCCGGTGACCCGCATCCAGGACATCGTTGCCGAGCGCCGCGCGATCACCGGCGACACGGCGCTGCGCCTGGCGCGCTATTTCGGCACGACGGCCGAGTTCTGGCTCAACATGCAGCGCGATTACGATCTGGAGGTCGCGGCCGAGACGCTGGGCGACCGGCTGACCGCTGAGGTCAAGCCGCGCGCGGCTTGCCGCCGCCCGGCCGCCGAATTTCGATGATTGGACCTTGCCGACGAGACTGGGCGTCCCTATCTTTGTTCTTGTTTTGTTTCGATGCTCTTTGTCATCGTAATTCGATCCGCGCGGCCCTTGGGACCTTTGACCCGGGGATGATCCGCGCATCCCGCTGCGGGCTGTTGCCCGTCGGCACTTAGAGTCCGTTTTGAAAGAGTTGCAAGACACTGGATTGAGGACATGCGTCCTTCGAGACGCGCTAGCTTGCCCTGAGGAGCCGCCGCAGGCGGCGTCTCGAAGGGAGCGCTCCTCAGGATGAGGAAAATTTGTGAATGCCACCAACAATCTACCTCATCCTGAGGAGCGCCGAGAGGCGCGTCTCGCCGTTCGAGACGCCGCCATGCGGCGGCTCCTCACGGTGAGGGGACGCGAGATCGTCGTGCAAGGAACTTTCCAAACGGAGTCTGAGATCCACGGGACAAGCCCGTGGGTGACGGCTCAGTGAGGCGATTGGTTTGGGTTTCTTGTCAGAACCGACACCTTTGGCCCCGTCGTCAGGACGATGGTCGAGCGGATACCGCCTCTCGCATACATCGATCTCTACCGGTAGTCTTCCCTCCTGCAAAGAGCCTGCATTTCCCACGTCCGACGCAATATCTGGTGTTGCGCTCGCCACTCGGGCAGCCGACGGAAACAACCGCGGCATGCCGCCCCCGTATTGCCCTCCACCGCCGCGCGCGTTAGCCTCGCGCATGACTGTGATCAACAAGGCGAATTCCGCCCTCGCGCAGATCCACATGCAGATCATGTGGTCGCGCCTCATCGCCGTCGTCGAGGAGCAGGCGCAGACTCTGGTGCGCACCGCCTTCTCGACCTCGGTGCGCGAAGCCGGCGATCTCTCGGCCGGTGTCTTCGACGCCGAGGGCCGCATGCTCGCCCAGGCGGTCACCGGCACGCCCGGTCACGTCAACTCGATGGCCAACGCAGTCAAGCACTTCCTCGCCGCCTATCCGCTCGCCGGCATGCAGGAGGGCGACCACTACGTCACCAACGATCCGTGGCTGACCTGCGGCCATCTCCACGATCTCACCGTGGTCAGCCCGACCTTCCATCAGGGCAGGCCGGTCGGGCTCTTTGCCTCGACCGTCCATGTCGTCGATATCGGCGGGCTCGGCATGGGGCCGGACGGGCGCCAGGTCTTCGAGGAAGGGCTGGCGCTGCCGATCATGCCCCTCGCGCGCGCCGGGGCGATGAACGAGGACCTCCTCAGCATCGTGCGCGCCAATGTGCGCGAGCCCTTGCAGGTCGAGGGCGACATCTATGCGCTAGCCGCCTGCAACGACGAGGGCAGCCGGCGCCTCGTCGACATGATGAGCGAGTTCGAGATCAGCCATCTCGAGACGCTCGGCAACCACATCATCGAGGCGTCGCGCGCCGCCACCCTGGCCGAGATCCGCAAGCTGCCGCGCGGGGTCACCCGCAACGCCGTGCGCATGGACGGCTACGACAAGCCGCTGCTGCTCGCCGCCGCGATGACCATCCACGACGACGGCATCCATGTCGATTTCGCCGGCACCTCGCCGGCCAGCCCCTACGGCATCAACGTCGTGCTCAACTACACGACGGCCTATACCGCCTTCGGCATCAAATGCCTGGTGGCGCCCGAGGTGCCCAACAATGCGGGCTCGCTGGCGCCGCTGACGGTGAGCGCGCCGGAAGGCTGCATCCTCAACGTGAAGCGGCCCTATGCCGTGGCGGCGCGCCACACCGTCGGCCACATGCTGCCCGATCTCGTCTTCGGCTGCCTCCACCAGGTGCTGCCCGGCGGCGTGCCGGCCGAGGGTGCCTCGTCGCTGTGGAACCCGCAGATCTATGGCGGCAGCTCTCTGATCGCCGAGATGGCGGCGGAGGAGGGCGGCGGGAGGAACACGGCCGACGAGGTCGCCGAGTTCAGCACCGTCATCTTCCATTGCGGCGGCACCGGCGCGCGGCCGGGCAAGGACGGGCTCGACGTCACCGCCTTTCCGAGCGGCGTGCGCACCATCCCGGTCGAGGCGACCGAGTCGATCGCGCCTGTCATCTTCCGCCGCCGCGAGTTCCGCGAAGGCTCGGGCGGCGCCGGCAAGTATCGCGGCGGGCTCGGCCAGGTCATCGAGCTCGGTGGCGCCGATGGCGCGCCGATCAGCCTCTTGTGCAATTTCGAGCGCATCAACAACCCGGCGCGCGGCCGCAATGGCGGCGGCGTCGGCGCCAACGGCAAGGTGACGCTGCTCTCCGGCCGGCCGATCAAGTCGAAGGGACGGCAGACCGTGCCGCCGCTCGATACGATCCGCCTCGAGCTGCCGGGCGGCGGCGGCTTCGGCGTGCCGCGCGAGCGTGACGCCGAGCAGGTGGCTGCCGATGTCGCCGACGGGCTGATCACGCGGGCGACGGCGGAGCGCGATTACGGCGTCGTCCTCCGGCCGGATGGCAGCGTCGATCGCGGTGCGACCGCGCGCTTGCGGGGAGCGGCGGCGGCCGAATAGAGAAGTTCGAACGGGGACGGTTCCACGGGGCGGCGAAGATCGCCTCTTCACGCAGGGGAGGGTGAATTGCGGAAAATCCTGACGACGTCGGCGCTCGTCGCCGCGCTGGCAATGGCCGGAGAGGCCGGTGCGCAAGAGACGGTGAAGATCGGCGTCCTGATGCCGCTGAGCGGCAACGCGGCGAGCGCCGGGCAGCAATCGAAGGCGGCGATCGAGCTGGCGGCCGAGATCATCAACAGCCCGCATCCCGGCATGGGCTCGCTGCCGCTCGGCGCCGGGGCCGGTCTGCCCAATCTCAAGGGCGCCAAGATCGAGCTCGTCGTCGCCGATCACCAGGGCAATCCCTCGGTCGGCCAGAGCCAGGCGCTCCGCCTCATCCAGCAGGAGAAGGTCGCCGCCCTGCTCGGCGCCTATCAATCCTCGGTCACCTTCGCCGCCACCGCCGTCGCCGAGCGTTACGGCGTGCCCTGGGTGGTCGGTGATTCGGTCGCCGGCAACATCACCGAGCGCGGCTTCAAGTTCGTCTTCCGCGTGACCCCGGTCGCCAAGGATTTCGCGGGGAACTACATGGAGTTCCTCAACGACCTCAAGGAGGCGGGACACCCGGTCAACTCGATCGCCATCGTCTACGAGAACACCGATTACGGCACCTCGATCGCCGGCAGCCTGCGCGACGCGGCGAAGGCGGCGGGGCTGACGATCGGCGCCGACGTCTCCTACAACGCCAACGGCTCCGACGTCTCGGCGCAGGTCCTGCAGCTCAAGGACAAGAAGCCCGACGCGGTGATCTTCGTCAGCTACACGGCCGACGCCATCCTCTACACCAAGACGATGAAGAACCTCGATTATCGCCCGCCTGTCATCATCGCCGACGATTCCGGCTTCTCCGATCCCGCCTTCATCGAGAACGTCGGCGCCATCGCCCAGGGCGTCGTCAACCGCAGCGCCTGGGACACCGGCAAGCCGGGCAGCACGACGGCGAAGATCGACGAGCTGTTCAAGGCCAAGACCGGCCACGTCATGGACGATACCTCGGCGCGCAACATGCAGGCGTTCCTCGTGCTCGCCGACGCCGTCAACCGCGCCGGCTCGACCGCGCCCGAGGCGATCCAGAATGCGCTGCAGCAGACCGTCCTGAAGCCCGAGCAGCTGATGATGGGCTACAAGGGCGTCAAGTTCGACGCGACCGGCCAGAACACCGAGGCGGCGACCTACCTCATCCAGCTCCAGGGCAAGGACTACGTCGCCGTCTGGCCGGAGAAATCGGCGACGGCCAAGCTGGTCTTCCCGTATAAGGGCTGGCAGTAGGCGGCTGATGCCCGTCACAATTCTTAAACCCTCTCCCGCGTCCGGGAGAGGGCAGGGTGAGGGCATTGCGGTAGCATTCAGGTGATCGATGGCGAGGTCGGTGGCGCGAGCCCTAACCCTCTCCCGCTCTCGCGGGGACCTCTGGTCCCCGCTGTCGCGGCAGGCGTGGCGAAGCCACGCCGGGAGCATGCGGGAGAGGGAATAGTCGCGCCATGATCCTCCTTCAGGTCATCGTCGCCGGCCTGCTGATCGGCGCCGTCTACGCGCTGTTCTCGGCGGGGCTGACGCTCATCTGGGGCATGATGA
>DATAQP010000492.1:0-1750 GCA_036264595.1 Allostellaceae bacterium | reverse complement strand
CGGGCTCGGCGAGTCCGATGAGGCGCCGCTGCCGCATACGCCGCAGGGCATCGCCGCCATCACCACCGACGGCATCGCCCGCATCCTCGCACCGGGCGAGCGCTTCCATCTCGCCGGGTTCTCCTTCGGCGGGCTGATCGGCGGCCATGTCGCGGCTTTGCTCGGCGAGCGCTGCCGCTCGCTCACCCTGGTCGGCGCCGGCGGGCTCGGCCTGAAACGCAGCGCCATGCGAAAGCTGATCAGCTGGCGCCATGTCGAGGACGAGGCCGGACGCCTCGCCGTGCATCGCGAGAATCTCGCCATCCTGATGCTCGCCGACCCGGCCAAGATCGACGGCCTCGCCGTCCATCTGCAGGCCGAGAACGCGCCGCGCGGCCGCGTCAACAGCCCGCCGATCGCGATGACCGACACCTTGACCCGCATGCTGCCGCAGCTGCGCGGCCGGCTTGCCGGCATCTGGGGCGAGCGCGATGCGACGGCGATGGAGGATCTGCCGGCGCGCGCACGGCTGCTGCGCGGTATCCAGCCGGAGGCACCGTTCCTCGTCATCGCCGAGGCCGGCCACTGGGTGCAATACGAGGCCGCCGAGGCCTTCAACGAGATCCTGCTCGCGCTGCTGGCGGCGGTCCGTGACTCTGGAGGGCAAGGGAGTCGCATGTGACGATCGGCACCTTCACTTACCCGTCGTCATGCCCGGACTTGATCCGGGCCCTCGGGGGAACGAAGTTCCCCCTGCCGCCAGCGGTTTCGTAGAAACCGCGATAGGCATCCACGCAAGACGTTGCCGCGCAGGAAGTCGTGGATGGCCGGATCAAGTCCGGCCATGACGACGCAGGGGGATTCGGCCACATGTGATAACCCTGCATGGCGGCGATGCTCGATGAGGGATTGACGCGCCGGCGTGCCGGCGAGAGGGTCCCGCATGCTCTTCCGTGATAGCGCCGCCCGATGACGCTCACCCCCTCCGAAGTGCGCGTCATCGTCGCCGGCGCCATGCTCGCGATGTTCCTTTCGGCGCTCGACCAGACCATCGTCGCCACCGCGCTGCCGCCGATCGCCCGCGATCTCGGCGAATTCGCGCTGATCTCCTGGGTCATCACGTCCTATCTCTTGACCTCGACCTGCGTCACGCCGATCGTCGGCAAGCTCAGCGATCTCTATGGCCGGCGGCGCCTCCTGATAATCTGCCTCGTCGTCTTCATGGTTGGCTCGGCGCTCTGCGCGCTCGCGCCCAGCATGATCGCGCTCATCCTCGCCCGCGCGCTGCAGGGGCTTGGCGGCGGCGGCCTCATCACCCTCGCCCAGGCGATCGTCGCCGATGTAGTATCCCCGCGCGAGCGCGGCCGCTATGCCGGTTATTTCGCCGCCGTCTGGGCCTCCTCGGCGCTGCTCGGGCCGACCTTGGGCGGCATTCTCACGCAGTATTACGGCTGGCCCTGGATCTTCTGGATCAACCTGCCGCTCGGCCTGCTCGCCCTGCTGATCGCCGATCGCGCCTTGCGTAAGCTGCCGGTCGAGCATCGCCGCGTGCCGAGCGACTATGCCAGCATCGTGCTGCTCTCCGGCGCCACGATCGGGCTGCTCATGGTGCTGTCGCTCGGCGGCAGGCGCTTCGCCTGGACGTCGCCCGAGATGCTGGCGCTTGCCGCCGTCACATTGGTGCTCGCGATCCTCTTCCTGCGGGCGCAGCTCCGTTCCCCCGAGCCGATCATGCCGCCACGGTTCCTCGGCGATCGGGTCGTCGGCCCGT
>DATAQP010000477.1:0-4533 GCA_036264595.1 Allostellaceae bacterium | reverse complement strand
CTGGACCCAGCCCTTCTGCTCGTCCGAGAGGCTGCTCCATACCTTGTCGCTGACCCAGATGACCGAGTTGTTCGCCTCGTGCTCGGAGAGCGACATGATTGGCGCCACCTCGTAGTGCTTGTTCGAGAGATAGACGTTGATGCCATTCTCGGCGACGTCGACGATGCCGGTCTGCAGCGAGGTATAGACGTCGCCAAACGGCATATGGACGACCTGCGCACTGTAGGCGGGGAAGAGCGTATCCTCGGTCGGGGTCGCCTGGACGCGGATCTTGAGCCCTTTGACGTCGGCGATGCTGTGGATCTCGCGCTTGCTGTAGAAATCGCGCAGGCCGAGGGTCAGCACGGTGAGGACGCGGGCGCCCTGCACTTTGCCGTTGAACATCTCCTTGACCGCCGCGGTGAAACCGGGATCGGCGATCGCCTTGGCGAGATGCTCTTCGGAGCGGAAGACGAAATGGATCGACATGACGCCGGATTCCGGCTGCACCGTCGCCGCGTTGGCCGTCGACGAGATGATGAAGTCGATATCGCCGGTGCGGATCTTCTGCAGCATCTGCGGCTCCTGGCCGAGCTGCGCGCCGGGAAACTGGTCGATCACCATCGTGCCCTTGCTGAGCTCGCCCAGCTTGGCCGTGAAGATGTCGCCGGCGATGCCGTAGCCGGTGGTATGCGGCTGGTCGTAGCCGAAGCTGAAATGCTTGGCGTCGGCGGCAAGCGCACCCTGCGCCAGCATGGCGACGCCGGCGCCGAACAGCGCAGCGGCGAGACTCGACCGTAGGCGATTGGCTGTCATCAAATTTCCTCCCCAGTTCGTCGCGCGACCCAGCCCCATCGGCATGGCAGCCACGGTGGATCTGCTTGTTAGTTGTCAACTCTATTTACCATCTTGCCGGCCAGCAAGGCTGAATGCGACGGTCGAACGATGCGGGGCGCGACGCGCGCCACTGGATTCGACTGGGACGCCGCGCGGCCGCTTGCTATCCTGAGCGGACGAGGCTTTCGAATACGGGGCCGATGTCGATGTCAGCACCGCCCGGCAGCAAGGGCCCCCATCTCAAGAGTCCGGGCACCAAGGGATCCGTGATCGCCGGCATCGGCCTCGCCGCCAGCGCCTATTTCCTCTTCTCGCTGCAGGACGCCTCGATCAAGTGGCTGGCCGCCGGCTTCGCGGCGCCGCAGATCCTGTTCATGCGCAGCGTCGCGATCGTGCCGTTCTGCCTCATCGTCGGCGGCCCGAACCTGGTGGTGCGCGCCGCCGTCTCGCCGATCCGGCTGCAGCTCGTCTGGCGCTCGCTCGTCCTGCTCGCGGCGTGGGCCTGCTACTACTCGGCGGCGCGCTATCTGCAGCTCGCCGAGATGACGACGATCTATTTCGCCTCGCCGCTGCTGGTCGCCGCCCTCGCCATGCCTGTTCTCAAGGAGCACGTGCCGTGGACGCGCTGGGTCAGCATCGCCATCGGCTTCACCGGCGTCGCCGTCGCTTGCCGCCCGCTCGCCCTGCTGCGCACCGATCTCGCGCATATCGGGCCGGTGGCGCTCGTCCTCGCGGCCGCCACGCTATGGGCCTATACGACGATCCTGATCCGCCAGATCGTCCATGCCGCGCCGACGCCGGTCGTCATGCTGATTTCCAACCTGACGCTGCTGGTCGTCTGCGGCGCCAGCCTGCCGTTTCTCTGGCAGACCCCGAGCGCATCCCAATTCGGCCTGATGCTGCTGGTCGGCTGCTTCGGCGGCGCCGGGCAGTTCCTGCAGACCGAGGCGATCCGCCGCGCGCCGGCCACGGTGGTCGCGCCGCTCAGCTTCTCGTCGCTGCTCTGGTCGTTCCTGCTCGGCGTGGTGCTGTGGGGCGACGTCCCCGATGCGGCGGTGTTCGTCGGCGCCGCGCTCATCCTCGCCAGCGGCCTGCTGGTCGCCGGCGCCGAGTGGCGCAAGCTGCGACAGGCGCGCGAGGCCCGAGCGGGACTGCTGGCGCAGACCGAATGACCGATCGCCTCGGAGCGTCGCTCAGTTCCGGCCGGAAGCGAGGTTGCCGTTCTCGATGAGGAGGATCTGCTGGCGCTCCTCGTTGGTCAGCGAGCCCGAGAAGATCGCCGCCTGATCGCGGCGCCCGGTCGGCAGGCCCGCCGCCGCCGCCATGCCGTAATGGAAATAGGCCTGCACGGCATCGCGCGGCACGCCGACGCCGACGAGCTCGGCCCAGCCGAGAAGCTCGAGCGCCCTGACATTGCCCTGCCGGGCGCGCGCCTGCAGCGCATTCATGTCCGCCGGCGTCGGCTTGCCGACGCGCAGGCGGCCGGCGATCGTGCCCAGCATGTCGGCCAGCGCGCCGGGCGTCGCGGGTTTGGCGGCCCGCTTGCCAGATGGCGCTGCCGGCGGCGCGCCGGCGGCGGTCTGCGGCGCTGCCGCAGGTTGATCGCCCGACGCGGCGGAGGGCGGCGCGACCGGCACCGGTTTCGGCGCCAGCGGATCCGTTCCCGAGGGCGTCGCGTCGAAGCACACTGCATCGGGATCCTTCAGGCACTCATACTCCCAATGGAGCTGGGCGGAATCGGCATGCGCCGGCCGGCTCGCAGCGAGCGCGAGCGCGGCCGCGAAGCAGGCGGCGAAGCACGGAGCGATGCGGGCGTTGCGGTGCGTCATGGGCAAGATGCTCTCATCGACCGCGATTTCTAGCGCTTCCGTGGTTAGCGATCGGTTAATGCGAAGGCGGTCATGCGCAAGTTATAGGGGGGCGGGCGAAAGTGCCGCAGCGGCGGCCGCGCTGGCGATTGCCGTTCGCGGCGATTGCCGGTAATCCTAGACGAGATAATCCTAGACGAGACCGGCGCGAACCGAGGGGACACCGTGCAGACCGAACAGCGCATCGCCGAGCTGGGCCTGGACGTGCCGGATTTCATCCGGGACGGCTATTACGGCACGTCCTATGGCACGATGAAGCCATTCCATATCGCCGGCCATCTGCTCTTCCTCTCGGGGCACGTGCCGCAGCGCGGCGCCACAATCATCTATCCCGGGCGGCTCGGCGCCGATCTCAGCCTCGCCGACGGCTATCAGGCGGCACGGCTGACCGGGCTCAACGTGCTCGCCGGCATCAAGCAGGCGGTCGGCGATCTCGACCGTGTGAAGTCGCTCGTCCGCAGCCTCAATTTCGTCGTCTGCACACCCGATTTCACCGACGTGCATAAGGTCTCGAGCGGCCTCTCCGACGTGCTCGCCGAGGCGCTCGGCAGCGAGCGCGGCATCGGCGGCCGTGCCACGATCGGCGTCGTGGCGCTGGCCGGTGGCAATTGCTTCGAGAGCTGGGTCACGGTCGAGCTTCTCTAGAGCGGCCGACGCACATCTCCCGGGGCCGCGATGCTGTTCAACTCCTATGTCTTCATCTTCGTCTTTCTGCCGGTCACCCTCGTCCTCTACACCGGGCTCGCGCGCTACGAGCAGCGTTGGGCGACGCTGTCGCTCGCCCTCGCCTCGCTGTTCTTCTATGGCTGGTGGAACCCGGCCTATCTCTGGCTGCTCGGACTCTCGATCCTGTTCAACTACGGCATCGGGCGGGCGATCGCCGGGAGTGACGGCGACAGGCGCCGCCGGCTGCTGATCCTCGGCATCGCCGGCGATCTCCTCGTCCTCGTCTATTTCAAATATTTCGACTTCCTCGTCGGCACCGTCGCGGGGCTGCTGGCGCTGCCGGCACCGAGCAGCGCCATCGTGCTACCGATCGGCATCTCGTTCTTCACCTTCACGCAGATCGCCTTCCTGGTCGACACGGCGCGCGGCGAGGTGGGCGCCTACGATTTCCTGCGCTACGTCCTGTTCGTCACCTTCTTTCCCCATCTCCTGGCGGGGCCGCTCTATCACCACAAGGAGATCATGCCGCAATTCGCCGTGCCGGCGGCGGCGCGCCGGCGCGGCGAGGATCTCGCGGTCGGGCTCACCGTCTTCGTCATCGGCCTCTTCAAGAAGATCGTGCTCGCCGATGGCGTCGCCTTCTATGCCGGGCCGGTCTTCGAGGCGGCCGCGCATGGCGGCAGCCCGACCTTGATCGAGGCCTGGGGCGGCGCGCTCGCTTACGGGCTGCAGCTTTATTACGATTTCTCCGGCTATTCCGACATGGCGATCGGCGCGGCGCGCTGCTTCGGCATCACCCTGCCGCTCAATTTCAACTCGCCCTACAAATCGGCAGACATCATCGATTTCTGGCGACGCTGGCACATGACGCTGTCGCGTTTCCTGCGCGACTATCTCTATATCCCGCTGGGCGGCAACCGGCACGGCAAAGCGCGCCGCTATCTCAACCTCTTCCTCACCATGCTGCTCGGCGGGCTGTGGCACGGCGCTGCCTGGACCTTCGTCGCCTGGGGCTCGCTGCACGGTCTCTATCTCGTCGCCAATCACGCCTGGCGGGTGGTGCGCATGCATCTCGGCTGGCCGCCGGGACGCTTCGGCCGGCCCGGCCATTGCGCGGCCGTCGCCCTCACCTTCTCCGCCGTGCTGATCGCCTGGATCCCCTTTCGCGCCAGCTCGTTCGATG
>DATAQP010000453.1:0-5712 GCA_036264595.1 Allostellaceae bacterium | reverse complement strand
CGACCCATTCGTAAATCACGACGGCGATCAGTCCGGTTACCGCCAGCATGGCGCCCGTATGAACGCTTACCGCGGCAAGCGTTGCTTCCAGCGATCCGCTCGCCGTGATCTCCTGGCCGGGGGAAGACGAGAGGCAGAGTTGAAAGAGGGTCGGCAGCACCATCAGCCCGGCGCCATGAGCCGTTGCCATCAGGAAAGACCACAGCACCAGACCGATTTGACCGGTTCGCATGCCCACGCGCACTCTGTGGCGATGACCGTAGAGCTGGTGATAGATCGCCCAACCGATCAGCAAGAGACCGGCGCCGACAAGAACCAGACGCTCGCTTATTAGGACGCCCGCAACAACGACCGCCCCGGCGACGATGCCGATCGACAGAGCATGGCCAAGCGCGATCGGCGGCAGCGCGCCGATGACGACGGCGCGGCTGTTGCGATGCAGACCGAGCGCGACGGCGAACAGCCACCCCATCGCCGGGTTGAGACCATGAAAGGCGCCGAGCCCAGCCAGCATGAGCCAAGGCCAAAGCTCCTTCATCAGTGCCCCGCTCCCGCCTCGTCAGGGTTGCGTCCCGTCGCCGGCCTAGGGATAGCAATAAGAGTCCGACGAGCAATCGCCGCCTTCCAGCCTGACCTGGTGCGGACGATGCGACTTTTGCCAGGCGACGAAAAACCTCTCGTCGAAGGCGATACCGCCCCCGGGCTTGGCGTCGAGCTTGACCATCCAGCCCTTGACCCCGTCCGGATAGAACTGCTCATCGATGGCGCCATAGAGCGAGTTGGTGAAATAGACCCGGCTGCCGTCGCGGCTGATCTCGACCATCTGAGGCCCGCCATTGAGCGCACCGTTCCTCGCGCCAGGATGCGTCGCGCGCGAGACGATGCCGCCGATGCGCACTTCTCCCGTCAGCTTCGGCTTCAGGGGATCGGAGACGTCGTATTGACGCAACTCGCCCGTCCCCCAGCATGCGACATAGAGAAATCTGTCATCCATCGAAAGATCGATATCGGTCACCAGCGGCGGCACCGCCTTGAACCCTTTCAACATCGGCGGGAGCTTGTCGGGATCGGCCGGCTCGGCCGGAACGTCGATGATCTTGGTGACGGCCCATGCATTGCCTCTGCGGTGCCAGGTCCAGATCGATGACGACAGATCCTCCAGGCTGATCACACAGTTCACGAAGCCATAAGCCTTGGTCGGGTCATGGGCGGGCCTGAGCTCGAAGACGAGCTGATATTTGTCGCCGAAATCGATGGTCTGCTGGTGCTTGCGCGTGTGCAGGTCCCAGAAATGCAGCTTGCGGCCGTATTTCGCGCCGAGCAGGATCTCCGGAACCAGGCCGTTCTCGAACGTGTCGGGTGTGCCCCATTCGCTGGTGACAAGGGTGTCATGCCCGAGATGCCACCAGGCGTCGTAGGCAAGGCGCTGTGGACCGCGGTCGATCTCCCACCGGCCGCGGATGTCGAAGCTTTCGTGGTCCATCAGGAAGATGCCGCCGGGCTCCTTGCCCTCTTCATTGCCCAGCGCCGCGACATAGATGCCCTCCGGACCGCAATGGACGGTATGAGGGCGCGTGTACCCGGCCCGCTCGGCCACCTCTTGCGGCTCGATCACCTTGACGATCTTGGGCCTCCGCCCGTCGGGCTTGGTATCCAGGATGTGGATGCGCGAGGATCGCAATCCCGGCACCACCAGATAGCGACGCTCGGCATGCGGGTGCGGTGCATTCGGGCAGAGACAGGAGGAGCAGGCATTCCACCCGAGATGATGCAGCTCGTCGCCGACATTCGGCATGGCGACCGTGGTGACGATCGTCGCGTAGGCCGATGATTTGGGATCGACATCGACGACAGCGACGCCGTCTGGCTGCTTGCGCGTGGGATCGAAGGCGGCGACGTAGGCCACGGTCTCGGCCGGTGCCTTCATGGCCATGCGGGGCGATGGGTAAAAGCTGGGGTCGGGTTTCCAACTTGCCATTTGCGGTCCTCCCATCTCGTGTTCGTCTTGCCTGACGTCCACCGATAACAGACAGCAATTGCGCTACATAGAGCCGGGGAACCAGCTTGGCGACACATTCCCGCGTGCTTTGCCGAGTTTCGCGGCGCGGCCCCAGATGCCCGCCGGCCGAGCCGGCCCGGGCGACGCCAGAATAACGATCGCGATCGGGGCCGACAAGTCGCCCGGCAACAGTCGCTGGGCGGATGGCAGCATCATTGCAACCGCGCACGCCGCGTGGACAATGACCTCAGCGCCGATCTTCACACTCTTTTCCGCAACGAGGCTGGCGACGAGCACGCGATTGCCTTAGCTAATGCGCTCGTGTGAAATGTGCTGTCCGTGTAAGGGGTCGAGAACATGTCTGATGATGCCGAGTGGGTTACCGTGGCGCAGCTCGCCGATGTCGGCGAGGGCGAAGTGCTCGGGGTCGAGATCGGCGACAAGTCGATCGCGCTCTATAATATCGATAGCGAGATCCTCGCTACCGACAATATCTGCACCCATGCCTTCGCCATGTTGTCCGATGGCTGGCTGGACGGCGACTGCATCGAATGCCCGCTCCATGCCGGGCGTTTCGAGGTGCGTACCGGCAAGGCGCTCGGGCCGCCGGTCGACGAGGACATCAAGGTCTATCCCGTCCGCGTCGTCGGCAACGACATCCAGGTGAAGACGGGCTGAGCGCAATCGCAGAAAAGGGGGAGACTGCCATGAAGACGATGATTAGCGCCGCCGCGGCGGCGCTCGCCTTGCTGATCGGCCTGCCGGCCGCGGCGCAGCAGAAGCCGCTCAAGATCGGCTTCATCGCCACCTTCTCGGGGCCCGGCGCGATCATCGGCCAGCATCTCTATGACGGCTTCATGCTCGGCGTCGAGCAGGCCGGCGGCAAGCTCGGCGGGCTGCCAACCGAGGTGGTCAAGGAGGACGATCAGCTCAAGCCCGATATCGGCCTCCAGGCGGCGCAGAAGCTGCTCGAGAGGGACAAGGTCGACATCGTCTCGGGCATCATCTTCTCGAACATCATGATGGCGGTCTACAAGCCGATCATCGACAGCAAGACGATCCTCGTCTCGTCGAATGCCGGCCCCTCGCCGATCGCCGGCAAGCTCTGCTCGCCTTATTTCTTCTCGACCGCCTGGCAGAACGATGCGCCGCACGAGGCGATGGGTAAGTACCTGCAGGACAAGGGGGTGAAGCGGCTCTACCTGATGGCGCCCAACTATCAGGCCGGCAAGGACGCGCTGACCGGCGTCAAGCGCCGGTTCAAAGGCGAGATCGCCGGCGAGGTCTATACCGCGCTCAGCCAGCTCGACTACGCGGCCGAGATCGCCCAGATGCGCGCCGCCAAGCCCGACGCGCTCTATGTCTTCTATCCCGGCGGTTTCGGCATCACCTTCTTGAAGCAATACGCCCAGGCCGGGCTGACCCAGCAGATTCCGATGTACTCCGCCTTCACCGTCGACACGGCGAGCCTGGAGGCGCAGGGCGAGGCGGCAATCGGCACCTTCCAGAGCGCCTTCTGGAACGTCGACCTCAAGAACGCGGCGAACGAGAAATTCGTGTCAGCCTTCGAGAAGAAATACGGCTACGTGCCCTCGACCTACTCGGCCCAGGCCTTCGACAGCGCCCAGCTGATCGACAGCGCACTTAAGGCGGCGGGCGGCGATCCGAGCAAGAAGGAAGCCATTATCGCCGCCATGCAGAAGGCCGACTTCCCGTCGATCCGCGGCGGCTTCAAGTTCAACACCAACCACTTCCCGATCGAGAATTTCTATCTCCTCGAGACGATCAAGGGCGATGACGGCAAGCTCAAGCAGGTGACGCGGGCGACGATCTTCGAGAACCACGCCGACGTCTACGCGGCGGAATGCGCGATGAAGTGAGGCCGGGCAGCTCGGAGCGCACGTTGTGCGTCCTTCGAGACGCGGCCCTTCGCCTACGCTCAGGACCGCTCCTCAGGATGAGGGAAATCGGTTATGCCACTCCCAATCCTCCTCATCCTGAGGAGCGCCGCAAGGCGCGTCTCGAAGGACGCAAGACGGTGATGCCCCCCTCTTGCAGGAGAGCGCTTCGCCGCCTCGCCGTTCCCTATGGCACCAGGGCGCCGACCGTCTCGACGTAAGTCGCGTAGACCGAGGTGCTCGCCGTCATGAAGAGGCGGTTCTTCTTCTTGCCGCCGAAGCAGAGATTGGCGCAGGTCTCGGGCAGATGGATCTTGCCGATGAGATCGCCGCTCGGCGCGTAGCATCTGACGCCGTCCTCCTTGGGATCGGCCCAGCCCATGCTGCACCACACGTTGCCGTCCATGTCCGTGCGCACACCGTCGGTGAAGCCGGGCGCGAAATTCTCGGCGAACACCTTGTCATTGGCGAGCTTGTCACCGTTGACGTCGAACACCCGCATGTTCGAGCGGCCGCCATGGGTGATGCCGCTATCGATGATGTAGAGCTTCTTCTCGTCGGGCGAGAAGGCGATGCCGTTCGGCTTGTCGAAGCTGTCGGCCACCACGGTGGCGTTGCCACTCTTGGGGTCGAGCCGGTAGACCTGCGCCGGCAGCTCGAGCGTGTCCTTGTGTCCTTCGTAATTGCCGAAGATGCCGTAGCCGGGATCGGTGAACCAGATGGCGCCGTCCGAGGCGACGACAATGTCGTTCGGCGCGTTCAGCTTCTTGCCGTTGAACTTGTCCATCAGCACGGTGATCGCGCCGTCATGCTCGGTCCTCGTCACCCGCCGCGCATCATGCTCGCAGGTGACGAGGCGCCCCTCGCGGTCGCAAGTGTTGCCGTTCGAGTAGTTGGACGGCGAGCGGAAGACGCTGACATGCCCGTCCTCCTCCAGCCAGCGCATCCATTGGCCATCCGCGCGCGAGAATAGGACCGCTCCCCGGGGCGGACAATTGACCGAAGGTATGACGAGAGGGCGGGCGCGAGCAGCCCGCCGACGCTCAGCCGCGAGGCTACCCTGCCAGCTTCTTCCTGAGGATCTCGTTGAGCGCGGCCGGGTTGGCCTTGCCCTGCGTCGCCTTCATCACCTGGCCGACGAAGAAGCCGTAGAGCTTGTCCTTGCCGGCGCGATACTCGGCGATCTTGTCGGCGTTGGCTGCCAGCACGGCGTCGATCGCCGCCTCGATGGCGCCGGTATCGGTGACTTGCGTCAGGCCGCGCTCGGCGACGATCTTGCCCGGACGCTCGCCGGTCTCGACCATGACGGCGAAGACGTCCTTGGCGAGGCGGCCGGAGATCGTGCCGTCGGCGATGAGGTTGATCATCTCGCCGAGGGCCTCGGCCGAGACCGGCGAGGCCTCGATGCCGACACCGAGCCGGTTGAGCGCAGCGAAGAGATCGCCCATCACCCAATTCGCCGCCTGCTTGGCGTCGCGGCCTTTCGCCCCCCCTCCGACAACGGCCTCGAAATAAGCGGCGTTCGCCTGCTCGGCGACCAGCACGCCGGCGTCGTAGGGGCTGAGCTTGAACGCCTCGATGAAGCGTGCCTTCTTGGCGTCGGGGAGCTCGGGCAGGCTCTTCCTCAGCCCGCCCACCCAGGCGGGGTCGAGGACCAGCGGCAGGAGGTCGGGATCGGGGAAATAGCGGTAGTCATGCGCGTGCTCCTTGGAGCGCATCGCCCGCGTCGTCCCCTTGCCGGCGTCGAACAGCCTTGTCTCCTGGCGGATCTCGCCACCCTCCTCGAGCACCTCGACCTGGCGGCGCGCCTCGTAG
>DATAQP010000429.1:0-3475 GCA_036264595.1 Allostellaceae bacterium | reverse complement strand
GGGGCATCTTCGAGCTGGTCGACGAGATCGAACGCGGCACCGACAAAGCGGGCGCGCCGTCGGGCTCGCACAACCAGGGCATCGTCAGCCTGACCCATACGCCGGGCTTTCCGCCCGCCGACATCCGGGAATGCGGTCCGGCGATCGTCGTCTACGGCTATGACAAGGCGGCGACAGAGGCGGCGGCCGATCGGCTGCAAGCCGCCATCAACGCCAAGGAGAGCGCTTTCGCCGGCAAATTATGGAAGCCCGACGAGGCGGTGGTCGAGGCGATGCGCCTGGCGAAAGGCGCGACGCGGCCGGTGATCCTCGCCGACGTGCAGGACAATCCCGGTGCCGGCGGCAGCTCCGACACGGTCGGGCTGCTGCGCGCCTTGATCGCGCACAAGGCCAAGGGCGCGGTCATCGGGATGATCGTCGACCCGCCCGCCGCCGAGGCGGCCGCCGCGGCGGGGGAAGGCGCGATCCTGACGCGCGGCGTCGGCGCCGGCGTCGGTTTCGCCGCCGAGACGCCGGTCGAGGCGGCGTGGCGCGTGGTTCGGGTCGGCGATGGAATCTTCACCGGCACCGGGCCGTTCTACGGCGGCGCCAAGTTCCAGATCGGCCCGATGGCGCTCCTGACCGACGAGGCGAGCGGCGTCTCCGTCGTGCTCGCCTGCAAGCGCGTCCAGGCCGCCGACCAGGAAATGTTCCGCCATGTCGGCGTCGAGCCGAGCGAGGTCCCCATCCTGGCGCTCAAATCGACGGTGCATTTCCGTGCCGATTTCCAGCCGATCGCAGAGATCATCCTGCCCGTCGCCTCGCCCGGCGCGCACATCACCGATCCGGTCGAGCTGCCCTATCGCAACCTGCGCAAGGGCGTCAGGCTGCGGCCGGAGGGTCCGGTACGGTAGGGGAAATCGCTTGCGCGACGATCCCGCGTCCTTCGAGACGCCTGCTCCGCAGGCTCCTCAGGATGAGGTAGATTGATCTTGGCATTCACTACTATTCCTCATCCTGAGGAGCGCTCGCAGAGCGCGTCTCGAAGGACGCATGCTGTCAATCCAGTCCCATGGCAAGCCGTTCACGACGGACTCTGAGGGGAGACGCCAATGTCCGCCCAACACACGCTGCACGCCCATCAGGGCCATCTCGGCTGGAACAACGCATTCCCGCCGCAACTGACCATCGCGCCGGGCGAGACGGTCGCCTTCGAGATCAAGGACGCCTCGGGCGGGCAGATCACGCTGTCATCGGATATCGCCGCGATCGCCGCGATGGATTTCGGCCAGGTCAACCCGGTGACCGGCCCGGTCAGGATCGACGGCGCCAAGCCGGGCGACGCGCTCAAGGTGACGGTGCTGTCGCTGACGCCGTCCGGCTGGGGCTGGACCGCCAACATCCCCGGCTTCGGCCTGCTCGCCGACCAGTTCCCCGAGCCCGCGCTACATCTCTGGAGATACCGGCCCGATCTCGGCGCGCCGGCGCTCTTCGGTCCCGGCGGCAGGGTGCCGCTGCGCCCCTTCACCGGCACGATCGGCGTGGCGCCGGCGGCGCCGGGCCTGCACAGCATCGTGCCGCCGCGCCGGGTCGGCGGCAACATGGACATCCGCGACATCGCCGCCGGCAGCGCGCTCTATCTGCCCGTCGAGGTCGAGGGCGCGCTCTTCTCGGTCGGCGACACCCATGCGGCGCAGGGCGACGGCGAGGTCTGCGGCACCGCGATCGAGAGCCCGATGAGCATCGCGCTCAAATTCGAGCTGCTGAAAAGCGCCGAGCTCGCCTATCCGCGTTTCACCACCTCCGGCCCGGTGACGCGCCATCTCGACGCCAAGGGCTATGAGGTGACCACCGGAATCGGCCCCGATCTGATGACCGGCGCGCGCGACGCCGTGTCAGGCATGATCGATCTCCTCGCCCGGCGCCACAGCATGAAAGCCGTCGACGCCTATATGCTGTGCAGCGTCTGCGCCGATCTGCGCATCAGCTCGATCGTCGACGTGCCGAACTGGGTGGTCTCGCTTTACTTCCCGCGCGTCGTGCTGGAATGAGGTAGGCTTGCGCCATCTCGCGCAGCTCGGCGCCCAGCCGCGCGCGCCATTCGACCGGCGCGAGCAGCTCGGCTCCGGGGCCGAGCCAGCGCACCAGCTCGAAGACGCTGGCCTGGTCATTCTCGCCATAGGTCATGACGATTTCGTCGGCGCCGATCGTGTCGAAACGGGCGAAGCGGAAATACCAGTCGGTGGCGAGGCGTTCGGCCTGAGGGCGCCGCAGGCGGATCTTGACCGGGCTGCTGCGCGCCCATTGCGCCATGGCGTCGCGCAGCCAGCCGCGGCCGAGCTGGCGGCGGACATCGAAGGACGGCGCCGCCGTCGCGCGCATCGTCGAGGCTTCGATCTCGCCGACGCGATCGGCGCGCCAGAGACGCTGGCCGGTGCCGTGCTTCCCGCCGACCAAGCGGCCGATCAGATACCAGCGATCGCGATCCCACAATAGTCCCTGGGGCTCGGCGTCGATCTCGGCCGGCGCGCCGCCGGCGCGATAGGGCGAGCGATAGGTGAAGCGAACGCGCGTGCCGTCGAGCACGGCGGTCAGGAAGATCTCGACGGCGCGCGCCTCGCTCCCTTCAGTGCTCGAGGGTCCCGGCAGCTCGGCATGAAAGGCGTCGGTCGCGGCGCGCTCGAAGCCGATGAGACGCCTGGTCTCGGCGAGCAGCGGACGCAGATGGCGCGGCAGGGCGGCGACCAGCTTGCGCTCGACGCTGTCGAGCGCGGCGGCGAAAGGCGGCACTTTGAGGCCGCGCACCAGCGCCAGGCTGAGCAGCATGGCGACCGTCTCGCCGCGATTGAACGATACCGGCGGCAGGAAGAAGCCCTCGAGCAGGCGATAGCCGCCGAGCACGCCGCGCTCGGCATAGACCGGCACGCCGGTCGCGCTCAGCATCTCGATGTCGCGATAGATCGTGCGCACGGTGACCTCGAAGCGGCGCGCCAGCGTGCCCGCCGTGATCGTGCTGCCGTCGCTCAGCAGCAGCAGGATGGCGAAGCCGCGCTCGATCCGGGTCATTGCCGAAGTCTGACAAGGCCGATAGCAAAAAACCACTGTCCTATGAAAAAATCTCGGCAATACCTGACACGACGCTGTCAGGTCGCGGGGTCTATTTTCACCACATCGACCACGAGCCAGCAGGAGAATTCATCATGCTCGACCATATCTCGATCGGCGTCCGCGATGTCGCCGCGACGAAGCGCTTCTACGACGCCGCCCTGGCGCCGCTCGGCTATACCTGCCTCAGCGCGAGCGCGAATTCGCTCGGCTATGGCAGCGACGCCGTGGCGTTCTGGGTCGGCACCGCGGAGCGCCCGGTGCCGGCGGATGAAGGCTCCGGCCTGCATATCTGCTTCAGCGCCGCCGACCGTAAGGCAGTCGATGCCTTTCACGCGAAGGCGCTGCGCGCCGGCGGGCGGGACAATGGCAAGCCGGGCCTGCGCAAGGA
>DATAQP010000471.1:0-11567 GCA_036264595.1 Allostellaceae bacterium | reverse complement strand
ACGCACGGCAGGAAACCACCCTGCTGAGCTTCGCCGCCAACATGTACGAGCCGCTGATCCAGCGCGACAAGAAGCTGAAGCTCGACCCGGCGCTCGCGACCGAATGGGCGCAGACCGATCCGACCACCTGGCGCTTCAAGCTGCGCCAAGGCGCCAAGTTCCATGATGGCACGCCCTTCACCGCCGACGACGTCGTCTTCTCGTTCGAGCGGGCGCGCGCCTCGCAGATCGCCGCAACTCTCGCCACCGCCAAGGAGATCCGCAAGATCGACGATTTCACCGTCGACGTCGTCACCAATGGCCCTGACCCGATCTTTCCCCAGGAGGTCACCAACTGGTACATGATGAGCAAGGCCTGGGCGGAGAAGAATCACGCCGAGAAGATGGCCGAGCCGACCAAGAACGAGGACAATTTCGCGATCCGCAACGCCAACGGCACCGGACCGTTCATCCTCAAGGAGCGCGAGCACGAGGTCAAAACCGTGCTCGTCAACAGCCCGAATTGGTGGGGCAAGCCCGAGCACAACCTGACCGAGGTCGTGTTCACCCGCATTGCCAACGCCTCGACCCGCGTCGCAGCCCTGCTCTCGGGTGAGCTCGACATGATCTATACGGTGCCGCCGCAGGATATCGAGCGCATCCGCCAGACCAAGGGTCTGAAGGTCCTGCAGACGCCCGAGCTGCGTACCGTCTATCTCGGCTTCGACATGGCGCGCCCCGAGCTGACCTCGAGCAGCGTCAAGGGCAAGAACCCGTTCCAGGACATCCGCGTGCGCAAGGCCTTCTACCAGGCGATCGACGAGAACGCGATCAAGACCAAGGTGATGCGCGGCTTCGCGACGCCGACGGCGCTGATGATCGGCCCCGGCGTCAACGGCTTCGACCCCAAGCTCAACCAGCGTCTCCCCTTTGATCAGGCGGCCGCCAAGAAGCTGCTTGCCGAGGCCGGCTATCCCAACGGCTTCGAGGTGGCGATGGATTGCCCGAACGACCGCTACGTCAATGACGAGGATATCTGCCAGGCCGCCGTCGCCATGCTGTCGCGCGTTGGCATCAAGGTGAACCTGCTGGCCCAGACCAAGACCAAGTTCTTCACCAAGATCAACTATCCGGCCTACGACACGCCGTTCTTCATGCTCGGCTGGACGCCGGCGACCTATGACGCGCACAACATGCTGGTCAGCCTGATGCACACGCGCACCCCGAACGGCGGCGGCGCCGGGCTGGTCAATATCGGCGGCTATTCCAACAAGACGCTCGACGACCTCATCGACAAGATCCAGATCGAGACCGACAAGGCGAAGCGCGACGCGCTCGTCTCGCAAGCCCTGACGATCGTCAAGGACGACATCCCGACCATTCCGCTGCATCAGCAGGCGGTTGTCTGGGCGACGCGCGACAACATCTCGCTGACCCAGCTCGCCGACAATTTCTTCCCCTTCCGCTACGTCACGGTGAAATGAGCCGGTAGGAGGCTTCATGGCCCACGCCAACCCGTCGCACGGCACCCCGTCACGTCGCGAGTTCCTGCAAGGCACCGGCGCCCTCGTCGTCGGCTTCGCCTTGGCCGGAATGACGACCTCCGCCGGCGGGGCGCCGCCGGCGGGCGGGGTTGGGCTTGCCCCGCCGCGACCGCTGGCGGCGGGCACGGTCGACGGCTTCATCGAGATCGGCGCGAATGGGCGCGTCACCCTGTTCAGCGGCAAGGTCGATCTCGGCCAGGGCTTGCCGACAGCCTTGCGCCAGATGGCGGCCGAGGAGCTCGCGGTACCGATCGAAATGATCGACATCGTCACCGGCGACACCGCGCTGACGCCAGACCAGGGCGGCACCGGGGGCAGCCAGGGAGTCAAGACCGGCGGCATGCAGATAAGGCGCGCCGCCGCCACGGCGCGCCAGGCGCTGCTGCGCCTGGGCGCCGAGCAGCTGAAGGTCTCGGCCGCCGAGCTCGAGGCGGTCGACGGCATGATCCGCCTGCGCGGCGATCCGACGCGCCGGATCAGCTATGCGGCGCTGATCGGCGACAGACGCTTCGGCCTCAAGAGCGACGACACGGCGCCGCTCACCGAGCCGGCGAATTTCACCGTGATCGGCCAGCCGGTGCGGCGCGAGGACATCCCCGACAAGGTCACCGGCCGCTTCACCTACCTGCAGGATGTGCGCGTGCCCGGCATGCTGCATGCCCGGACGATCCGGCCACCGGCGATCGGGGCTGAGCTGCTCTCGGTCGACGCCGACTCGCTGAAGGGCCTGCCTGGCAACCCGCGCGCTGTCCGCCTGCGCAATTTCCTTGCTGTCGTCGCCGACCACGAATGGGGCGCCATCCGCGGCGCCCGCGAGCTCAAAGCGAGCTGGAGCGCGGCGGCGACTCTGCCCGAGCAGGACAAGCTCTACGAGCATGTGCGCGCAACCCCGATCGTGCGCGACGAGGTGCTCGGCGAAACCGGCGACGTCAAGACCGCGAGCGGCGGCAAGACGCTGACGGCGCTTTATCAATGGCCAATCCAGACGCATGGCTCGATCGGACCGTCCTGCGGCGTCGCCGACGTGACGCGGGAGGGCGCGACGGTGTGGACCGCCTCGCAGAGCACGCACAAATACTGGCCGCATTTCGCCAAGACGCTCGGCCTGCCGGTCGACAAGGTGCGCCTCGTCTATGTCGAGGGCTCGGGCTGCTACGGGATGAACGGCCACGAAGATGCGGCGATCGAGGCGGCGCTGCTCTCGCAGCTCCTCGGCCGGCCGGTGCGCGTGCAATGGATGCGCGAGGACGAGCATGGATGGGACCCCAAGGGACCGCCGCAGATGCTCGAGCTGCGCGGCACGCTCGATGCCAGCGGCAAGATCGTCGCCTGGGACAGCCAGACCTGGCTGCCCGAGATCACCAAGGGGTTGCCGAACATCCCGCTGCTCGCCCCCGAGGCCGCCGGCATCGACCAGCCGCAGGGCGAATCGTCCGGCCAGGTCCAGCAGAACGCAAAGCCGCCCTACCGCATCCCCAACCTGCGCGTCGTCGCCCATTGGCTCAAGGACACGCCGCTGCGCCCCTCGCATTTGCGCGCGCCGGGACGCATGGCGAATATCCTCGCCAACGAGGCCTTCATGGACGAGCTGGCCCTGGCGGCGGGCGCCGATCCGCTCGAGTTCCGCCTCCGTCATCTCGCTGACAAGCGCGGCATCGAGTTGCTGACGCGTACCGCCGCCCGCGCCAATTGGGTGGCGCGCCCCTCGCCCAACCCCGCTGCCGGTGGTGCCGACAAGGCCGTGGGGCGCGGCCTCACCTATATCCAGTACAACAACGCCGAGACCTACGTGACGATGGTCCTCGAGCTCGAGGTGGCGCGCGACAGCGGCGCCATCCGGGTGACGCGGATCGTCGTCGGCCATGATTGCGGCCTCGCGGTCAATCCCGACGGCGCGCGCAACCAGATCGAGGGCGCCGTGCTGCAATCGATCAGCCGGGCGCTCCACGAGGAGATCACCTTCGATCGCTCGCGCGTCACCAGCGTCGACTGGAGCAGCTATCGCCTCCTCACCTTCCCCGAGATGCCTGCCATCGAGCACGAGTTCGTCCAGCGCCTCGACCAACCGCCCTGGGGCGTCGGCGAACCAGCCACCACCCTCGCCGCCGCCGCCATCTCGAACGCCGTATTCGACGCCACTGGGGTGCGTCTGCGGCAAGCCCCCTTCACCCCCGAACGAGTCAAAGCGGCGCTGGGCAGCCGTGAGACGTGAACCGCTTCTTCTGGAGACCCAAACACGATGAGTAGAACAAGAATCCACTCCGAGGTCGATTTCGACAAGTAGGGCAAGCAATCCGCCTTTCTGCGCCTGCCGCATTCGGTGCATCGCTCGGCCTATGGCTGGCTGCCGATGCCGATGACCTGCATCAAGAACGGCAAGGGACCGACTGTTCTCCTGGTCTCAGGCAATCACGGCGACGAGTACGAGGGCCAGGTCACGCTGATGAAGCTGACCCGGCAGCTTCAGGCCGACGACGTCAAGGGCCGCATCATCATCCTGTCGGCTGCCAACTACCCGGCCGCGATGGCCGGCATGCGGACCTCGCCGATCGACCAGGGCAATCTCAACCGCACCTTCCCGGGCAATCCCGATGGTGGGCCGACGCAGATGATCGCGCATTTCATCGAGTCGGTGCTGCTGCCGATGGCCGACGTGGCCATCGATCTGCATTCCGGCGGCAGCTCGCTGATGTACATCCCGAGCGCGTTGGCGCGCCGCTCGAAGAGCAAGTCCGATCGCGCCAAGACGACCAAGCTGATGGAGATCTTCGGCGCCCCGGTCAGCATGCTGATCGACGCGCCGCAGGGCGAGGATCGCACGCTGACCGGCGGTGCGGAGCGCGCCAAGGTCCTCCACATGGGAACCGAGCTCGGCGGCAGCGGCACGGTGACGCCCGCAGCCCTCGCCGTCGCCGAGAAGGGCACGGCGCGCCTGCTCGACCATTTCGGCGTTCTGCGCAAGCCGCTGCACAACGAGAAGCCCGGCAAGACGCGGCTCGTCGTCGTCGCCGGACCGAGCTACTACACCTACGCGCCCGATAACGGGCTCTTCGAGCCCTATGTCGAGCTCGGCGACGAGGTCAAGGCGGACCAGGCGGCGGGTGCCATCCATTTTCCCGACACGCCGTGGCGCGAACCGACGATCGCGCATTTCGAGCGCGATGGTCTCGTCGTCTGCAAGCGCATTCCCGGCCGCACCGAGCGCGGTGACTGCCTTTTCCATCTCGGCTCGGATTACAGCGACACGTAATCCGATCCCGCCGGCATTCGCACAAGCGGACTCAAATCTTGCGGTCGGATCGCGTATGGTAAGCGACCGAGCGCAAGAGAGAGCCGCCTGATCGCCGCCATGGATTTCATCTTCATGCTGACGCATAACGACCTGACGGTCGAGAATTGCGTCGACATCTTCGATGAGATCGCCGATCTCGGCATCGCCCATATCGGCTTCAAGGATATCGGCGTCCGCCCCGAAATGCTCGACCGGCTCAATCGGCGCATCAAGGCGACGGGCGCGACGAGTTATCTCGAAGTCGTCAGCCTGTCGACGGCTGATGCCGAGCGCGCCGCAAGGCGGGCGCGCGAAATCGGCGTCGACTGCCTGCTCGGCGGCACCGACATGGCGGCAATGCGCGAAGCGGTGTCAGGCACCGAAATTCGCTGCTTTCCCTTCGTCGGCCGGCCGGAGGGCCATCCGACGAAACTGCGTGGCGACGGCGCGCGGATCGCCGAGGATTGCCGGCGCAGCGATGCGCTCGGCTGCGCCGGCATCGATCTCCTCGCCTATCGCGCGATCGACAGCGACCCGCTCGATCTCGTTCGCGAGGCGCGCGCCGCACTCAAGGGGCAGCTGATCGTCGCCGGCTCGATCGATTCGCCTTCGCGCATCGCAGCGCTGGCCGAGGCCGGCGTCGACGCCTTCACCCTCGGCTCTGCCGCCTTCGACCGCGCCTTTGTTCGCGGCGAGCCGTCAGTGCGGGGGCAGATCGTCGCCGTCCTTGCCGCCTGCCGCTGAGCGTGGCAGCCTGCGGCGAAACCACGACTGCCCGGGGGAACGCCGCCATGACCACCTTGCGTGACGTGAGCAAAGCCGAGGATCTGGAATGGCAGCTGCGCTGCGATCTCGCGGCGGTCTTTCGCATCTGCGCCCGCCTCGGCTGGAACGAGCAGATCGGCAACCATCACAGCCTGATGCTGCCGGGCAGCGACACGCTCTTCCTGATCAACCCGCGCGGCATGCTCTTCCAAGAGGTCACCGCCAGCAACCTCATCACCTGCGATCTCGACGGCAAGGTGCTGCGCGGCAAGGGCGAGCTGCGCAAGGTCGCCTTCCACATCCATGCCCGCATCCATCTGCAGAACCCAGCGGCGAAATGCGTCCTCCATGTCCATCCGCAATATCTCACCGCCCTATCGCTGCTCGAGAATGGTCGGATGACGCCGTCGCATCACAACGATCTCATCCTCGGTGACCGCATCGCGTATGACGATATGGCGACCGGACCGGCCTCGAGCAACGAGGAGGGCGATCGCCTGGCCCGCGCGCTCGGCGACAAGACGGTCCTCGTCATGGCCAATCATGGTGTCACCGTGGTCGGCCCGACAGTGCACGAGGCCTTCGACGAGCTCTACGCCGCCGAGCGTACCTGCATGTACCAGATGACCGCGCGCATGACCGGCGGCACGCTGCGCCAGCAGCCAGACACCCTGCGCCGACGCCATAGCGGTCCGTGGGGCGACAAGGTCGACGCGCGGCTGCATCTCGACGCCTGGCGTCGCGTGCTCGACCGCGAGGAGCCGGATTACACGAGCTGAGGGATTCGATGACAGTCTACGAGACGCTCGAGCTTCGCCCCATCGCCGGCGCCCTCGGTGCCGAGATCGCGGGTATCGATCTCGCACAGCCGCTTACGGCGACGCAATTCGCCGAGATCAGGCGCGCCTTCCTCGATCATCTCGTCATCTTCTTCCACGATCAGGTGCTGACGCCGGAGCAGCACAAGGCGTTCAGCGCGCGCTTCGGGGCGCTGAGCCGGATGCCCTATGTCAAGGCGCTCGACGAGCATCCCGACATCATCGCCGTGCTCAAGGAGGCCGACGAGCAGAAGATCAGCGTCTTCGGCGGCGCCTGGCATTCGGATTTCAGCTTCCTCGAAGAGCCGCCGCTCGGCTCGGTGCTCTATGCGCTCGAGGTTCCGCCTTATGGCGGCGATACGCTATGGTCGAACATGTACGCCGCCTACGATGCGCTGTCGGAGGGCATGAAGCGCCTGCTCGACGGGCTCGTCGCATTGCACAGCGGCCATGTCTACGGCGTCGACGGCGTTCCCACCAATCTGCGCACCAGCCGCTCGATCGCGATCAGCCGCAACAATCCCGAGGCCGATATCGAGCGCGGCCATCCCGTAGTCCGCATCCATCCCGAGACCGGGCGGAAGGCGCTCTTCGTCAACCCGATCTATACCACGCGCTTCGCGCGCATGTGCGTGGCGGAGAGCAAGCCGCTGCTCGATTTCCTCTACGCCCATGCGACGCGGCCGGAATTCACCTGCCGCTTCCGCTGGCGCAAGGGATCGCTCGCCGTATGGGACAATCGCTGCGCCATGCACTACGCGATCAACGACTATGATGGGCGCCGCCGCCTGATGCACCGCACGACGATCGCCGGCGACCGGCCTTTCGGCCCGACCGACACATCGACGACGTTCCGACAGGAGAGGAGCCAGCACAGATGAGCGACGGCAAGACTCTGCGCGTGCTCAGCGTATCGGGCAGCCTGCGCAGAGGCTCGTATAACACGGCAGCGTTGCACGCCGCCCAGGAGCTGGCGCCCGCCGACATGGCGATCGAGATCTTCGATCTGACGACGCTGCCGCTCTACAACGGGGACGTCGAGGTCGCGGGCTTTCCGCCCGTGGTCCAGCAACTCCGCGACAAGATCAAGGCGGCAGACGCGCTGCTCTTCGCGACGCCGGAATACAATTACTCGATGTCCGGCGTGCTGAAGAACGCGATCGACTGGGCCTCGCGGCCGCCGGATCAGCCCTTCAACGAGAAGCCTGTCGCCATCATGGGAGCGAGCCCGAGCGCGCTCGGCACAGGCCGCGCGCAATACCATCTGCGGCAGAGCTGCGTCTTTCTCAACATGCATCTCGTCAACAAGCCCGAGGTGATGATCGCCGCCGCGCACACCAAGTTCAATGAGCAGGGAAAATTGACCGATGAGACGACGCGTGGCTTGATCCGCGACCTGATCGTCAACCTCGCGGCGTGGACGCGGCGCATCGCACCGCGCTGAAGCCGGGCGCCTATGTCAGGCGCTTACGGAGAAAGTGGCGTTTATGCTCGGGCGGATAGTCGAGCGTGGCAAATATCTCGTAGCCGAGCTTGCGGTAGAAGCCGGGCGCCTGGAACGACATGGTGTCGAGCCAAGCCGAATGACAGCCGCGCGCAATGGCGGCTGCCTCGGCCTGTGCCATCAACCGGCGTCCAACTCCCTGGCCGCGCAGGCTCTCGTCGACCCATAGATTGTCGACAAACATCCAGCCCGCGCGGATCGCCGCGTCCAGCCCGGCGAGAATCTTGCCCTCGCCGTCACGGATGAACACGCCGACGCGTTTCGATCGACCTGGCAGAAAGGGTTGGTTGAAGGCAAAGAGCGCGTCTTCGATGAGCTTGCGATCGGCGACCGCCGGTGCTTCCTCGACGGTCAGCCGGCATCCCGCCGGAAGATCCAGCGGCGGGTCGGCCGGCTCGCTCACTCCGCCGCGACGTCGTAGGAGCGCTCGCCCGCCAGGCCGAGCATGATGTCGAGATTCTGCGTCGCCGCGCCCGAGGCGCCCTTGCCGAGATTGTCCATCCGGGCGACCAGCAGGATATGCCCCTCGGCCTCGTTCGCGAAGACAAAGACCTCCATCATATTGGTGCCGGCGAGCGCCTCCGGCGCGAGCACGACCGCGGCGCCCGGCTCGAGCGGCATGACGCGGACGAAGCGCTGGCCGCGGTAATGGGCGGCGAGGGTCGCGTGCAGCGCGCTGGCGGTCGCCGATTTCGGCAAGGCGGAGCGATGGAGCGGAACCTGGACGAGCTGACCTTGCCGCCAGGCGCCGACCGCCGGGGTGAAGAGCGGCTTGCCCGCGAGACCGCTGTAGCGATGCATCTCCGGCTGATGCTTGTGGGCCAGCTCCAGCGCATAGGCACGGTAGGGACCGGCGAGGCGATGCTCACCACCGCGCCCCTCCATCACGTCGACGAGCTGACGCCCGCCACCGCTATAGCCCTGCACCCCCTGGACGCAGACCGGATAGTCGACGGGTAGCAGCCTGGCATCGACCAACGGACGGATCAGCCCGACGGTCGCCGTGGCGTAGCATCCCGGCACGGAGACGAAGCGCGCGTCGCGGATCGCCGCCGGCTGTGCGGCCGACAATTCGGGAAAGCCATAGACCCAGCCGGCGCTGACGCGATGCGCCGTGCTGCCGTCGAGAACGCGCACCCGCTCATTAGCGACCAGCGCCACCGCCTCGCGCGCCGCGTCGTCGGGCAGGCAGAGCACGGCGAGGTCGACCTCGTTGAGAAGGCGACGGCGCTCAGCCGCATCCTTGCGGCGCTCAGGCGCGATGCTGACCAGCTCGATATCGTTGCGACCGGCAAGGCGGGCGCGGATCTGCAGCCCCGTCGTCCCGTGCTCGCCGTCGATGAACACCGCCGGTCTGCGCATCTGCGCCTCCGTATCCTTATGATCGTCCAAACGGTAGTTTACGCGTATCATCGCCTACGCGGCGGGGATTTTAGCCAGGCAGCCATGACGGTGCTGCGACGCCGGCGTGCTGCTAGCTGCGACGAAGCCTACCAGTGGCGGATGCGACCCACATCGACATGAACGAAATCCGAGCGCGGGTAGAACCCGACGCCGCCGGCCGCCAGGCTGAGCGCGGCGTGCTGCACCTTGACGAGCGAGCGATCGGGAACGCGAATGTCGACCGCCATGCCCTGGATGTGCAGGCTGTGCTGGGCAACCCCGTCGGTCATCGCCGCCAGCATTGCGTTGGTCGCCGGCGAGCGATACGCCGAAACAACCTGAAAAGGCTCGCGTGTCCGCAGCTTGGCATGCAGCTTGGTAAGGAGATCGAGCAGATCCGGACTCATGCGCCGGACCTCGTCGGTGTGATGATCGCGCAGGAGCCAATTGATGCGCTTCATCGCATCCGGCACATATTTGCCGTCGGCCCAGTAGACCGTATTGAGATGCTCGCCTGTGTGGATGTTCGTGAGGGCGACCGCTCGCAGGCCGATAGGTCGACGCGCCGCAATGGCGGGAGGAATGGTTGCCGCGGCAAAACCCGCTACGGCAAGACCGAGAATGACGTTGCGACGCGTATGCTTCGGCTGATCGGTCATGAGCGCCCCCCCTTGCGCGCGGCTCCGCAGTCTCGACGACCTTGTTAACCAAAGTCGCGGAGAATGTCACCCCTTACCGCAGGGAGGGTTAACGAAAACTAAATGACGCCCGATTTTATCTTTGAGTTCGCGGTGTTGACGGGCACGTTGCCGTCGAGCGCGGCGCGCAGGCGCTTGTCGCGGCCATAGATGTCGTCGCGGAACTCGATCGTACCGTCGACGTCGACGAAGCTGGTGAAATAGAGAATGCTCACCCGCAGCTTGCGCACCACGTCGGCACGCTGCGTTTCGCCCAGGCTGATCGCACTGGCGATCTCGTCGGTGTTCCATTTCGGGCCGCCGAGGATATAGGCGGCGAGGCCACGAGCGTCCTGGACGCGCACGCAGCCGTGACTCAGCGCCCGCGCCGCACGCGCGAAGGCCGTCGGCGACGAGGTATCGTGGAGATAGACGTCGAATTTGTTGGGCGTCTCGAACTTGACCTGGCCGAGCGGATTCTTCGGCCCCGGCAACTGCTCGAAGTAATACGTTCCCTTCTGGACCATCTGGTTCTTTTCCAGATAATGAGGATCGGCTTTGACCTTGCCGGCAATCTCCGCCTTGCCGATCGAGAGCGGCACGCGCCAAGTCGGGTTGAAGGTGACGGCAGCTATATGGCTCTGCACGACCGGCGTCGGATGGCCGGGATCGCCGACGACGACCTTCATCGCCATTACCGGCTTGCCGTCCTCGAAAACATCGAGCGAACCGCCGGGTACGTTGACGAAGACATAGTTCTTGCCGAAATCGCGCGGCAGCGAGCGCCAGCGCTCGAGCGTCAGGGCGATCTGCTCGACACGTGCGCGCGGCGAGACATTGAGCGCCGCCACCGTTCGCGCGCCGATGGCGCTGTCCTCGACGATGCCGTGGCGTCGCTGGAAGGCGCGAATTCCCTGCTCGATCGTAGCGTCGAAGACCTCGGCACTGCTGATGACCACCGCCCCCGCCGAATCGTCGGCGATGTCCGCCGGCAATTCCGCCAGCCGCGGCGCCATGTCGGCCGGCAGGTAGCCTTCCGCGATGAGCCGTTTGCGGATGGTGCCGACGCGCTCGTCGCTCATGCCCGGCTTGATCGTCGGCCCGCCGGCGACCTTTGGCCAATTACCGGTGCGCGCGAGATCGCGATAGAGTGCGAGCGCCGATTTGAGGCGCACATAGCGCAGATCACTCGGCGCCAGGCTGGCAAGCCACGGCCCAAGGCGATTGTCGGTCAACGCCCGATCGAGACCGCTAGCCGCGTCGAAGACCGGTGCCGCGATCGCCCAATCCTCCTCCCATTGCTCCGGCCGCAGCCGGCTGACAGCGAGCGCGGTGGCAAGGCGGAGCGCGCCGGCGCTGAACACCAGGTCACGTTCGACCGCATTGGCCGTCTTGACCTTGCGGGGATCCGGCAGCGGCGCCAGCAAGTCGAGCCCGTCATCGGCGGCGTTATCGTAGGCCGAGCCGAGCGCGGCGACCCGGTCGTCACGATTGGCCCATAGCAGATCATAGCCATGCGCCTGATAGAGCCGCCGCAAAACGGCGATATCAACCGGCTGACCGGCGACGACAGGGGCAACCGGGCCGTCGAGGAGACGTTGCATCGTAGCGCGCTGCTCGGCGCTC
>DATAQP010000351.1:0-3409 GCA_036264595.1 Allostellaceae bacterium | reverse complement strand
CGGACAGACCGTGCCGCATTCTGGTCCGGGCTCGCTCTATGGTGTCCTTGGGCGCATCGGCGAGGCCTATTCCAGATGCTCAACGACAAGGGCGGCATCAACGGGCGCAAGGTCACCTTCCTCACCATGGACGATGCCTATAGCGCGCCGAAATGCGTCGAGGCGACACGCCGCCTGGTCGAGCAGGACGAGGTGCTGGCGCTCTACGGCTCGCTCGGCACCGCGCCGCAGACGGCCGTGCACAAATATCTCAATTCCAAGGGCGTGCCGCAGCTCCTGCTCAACACCGGCGCGTCCAAGTGGAACGATCCCAAGAACAACCGATGGACCATGGCCGGCCTGCCGCTATATCCGACAGAGGCGCGCATCCTGGCCAAGCACGTCATTGCAGTGAAGCCGAACGCCAAGATCGGCATCCTCTACCAGAACGACGATTTCGGCCGAGACTTCCTGGGGCCGTTCAAGAAGACGCTGGAAGATGCCGGCGGCGCCGCCAAGGTGATCATGGAGCAGACCTATGATCTCTCCGATCCCACCGTGGATTCGCAGCTCATCAATCTCTCGAAGTCGGGCGCGGACGTCTTCTACAACATCTCGACCGGCAAGGCCTCCTCGCAGTCGATCCGCAAAGTCGCCGAGCTCGGCTGGAAGCCGCTGCAATTGTTGTCGGCCGGCTCGACCGGCCGCTCGATCCTCGCCGCCGCGGGCTTCGACAATGCCGCCGGCATCGTCGCCATCCGCTATGCCAAGGATGCAGGCGTGCCGCGCTGGGAAAAGGACCCCGAGGTGATGGGGTTCGAGGAGCTGCGGCAAAAATACCTGCCGAGCGTCGACCCAGACAACACCATCGCCTATGCCGGCTACGGCCAGGCCGTGACCATGGGCGAGATCCTGCGCCGCTGCGGCAACGAGCTGACGCGCGAGAGCGTATTGCGGCAGGCCGCGAACCTGAACGGCTTCCACTCGCCGTTCTTCCTCGACGGCGTCGTGTACAACTACACACCCGACGACTACACCCCGATGAAGACGCTCTACATCTCGATCTTCAACGGCAAGGACTGGGATATTTCGGACAGGCCCGTGACGGAGTGAGCTGCTTCACTCCCTGCGTACGCTGCCTCCTACCCTCTCCCCGCCCTTCGCGGGGAGAGGGAGGGTGAGGGGCTGCCTCCGCAAATTTGGAAGCTGAGGAATACGCGGATGGCCCCCTCACCCGGATCGCATCTGTCGATGCGATCCGGCCTCTCCCCGCAGGCGGGGCGAGGCGGGAGTTCGCGGCTCCATTGTGCCAACCCACCCTCGACGAAGCCGGGCGGACACCATACGTTCTCCCTGTGCCGCCCCGCCTTTCGCCAGTGCTCCCCGAACCAGCGGCCGCGTTGCTGTCCGACCGTTTCGAGAAATGGTTCGCAGCCCGCGGCTGGGCGCCGCGCGCGCATCAGCTCGCGCTCTTGGAAAAGGCCCGCGACGACCGCTCGGCCTTGCTGATCGCCCCGACCGGCGCTGGCAAGACGTTGGCGGGCTTCTTGCCGACACTGGTCGAATTGAGCGCGCCCGTGCCGCAAGTCATCTCCACCGGCCGTAGCGTGAAGCGCACCGGCGGCCTCCACACCCTCTACATCTCCCCCCTGAAAGCCCTGGCGGTCGACATCGCGCGTAACCTCGAGGCGCCGATCGCAGAGATGGGCCTGCCGGTGAGAGTTGAAACCCGCACCGGCGATACGCCGGTGTCGCGGCGCCAGCGGCAGCGGCGTTATCCGCCTGACATCCTGCTCACCACGCCCGAGCAGCTTGCGCTGCTGCTCTCCTCCGACGACGCGCCGTATCTGTTCTCCTCGCTCAGGCGCATCGTGCTCGACGAGTTGGACGCGCTGGTCACCTCCAAGCGCGGCGATCTGCTCTCGCTTGGGCTATCCCGATTGTGGAAACTCGCGCCAGACGTTGGCGCCATCGGCTTATCGGCAACGGTCGCCGAGCCGGAAGAGCTCGCGCGTTTCCTGGTGCCGCAGCCGGATGGCGCACACGCCGCCGCCGACATCGTGGTCGCCGGCGGTGCGACGCCGCCTGTTGTCGAAATGCTCGACACACGAGAACGGCTGCCCTGGGCCGGGCACACCGCGCGGCATGCGCTCGGCGAAGTCTATCAGCTCATCAAGGCCAACAAGACTACGCTCGTTTTCGTCAACACGCGCAGCCAGGCCGAGATGCTGTTCCAGGATCTCTGGCGCATGAATGACGATGGTTTGGCGATCGCGCTGCATCACGGCTCGCTCGACGTGGCGCAGCGCCGCAAGGTCGAGGACGCGATGGCGGCAGGGAAGCTGCGCGCGGTGGTGTGCACCTCCTCGCTCGATCTCGGCGTTGATTGGGGCGATGTCGATCTCGTCGTCAATATCGGCGCGCCGAAGGGGGCCTCGCGGCTCATGCAGAGGATCGGCCGCGCCAACCATCGTCTCGACGAAGCCTCGCGCGCCGTTCTCGTTCCGGCCAACCGCTTCGAGGTGCTGGAGTGTCGCGTCGCCATCGACGCGGTCGCCGAGAATGCGCAGGACACGCCACCCTTGCGCACAGGCGCGCTCGATGTGCTGGCGCAGCACGTGCTCGGCTGCGCCTGCGGCGAGCCATTTCTCTCCGACGAGCTGTATGAAGAGGTCCGCACGGCCGCGCCCTATGGCGCGCTTTCACGCAGCAATTTCGACGACGTCGTCGATTTCGTCGCCACCGGCGGCTATGCGCTGAAGACCTATGAGCGCTTTGCCCGGATCAAGCAGGACAAACAGGGACGATGGCGCGTCGCCAATCCGGCGGTGCGGCAGAGCTACCGGCTCAATGTCGGCACCATCGTCGAGGAGACGATGCTGAAGGTGAAGCTGGTGCGCTCGCGCGGTGGCGGATCGGGATCGACCGGCGTGATCAGCCGCGGCGGGCGGATGCTCGGCCAGATCGAGGAATATTTCATCGAAGGCCTCGTCATCGGCGACACTTTTGTCTTTGGCGGCGAGATCGTACGTTACGAGGCGCTTGTCGAGGACGAGGTCTATGTCTCCCGCGCCAATGACAAGGATGCAAAAGTGCCGGCCTACGCGGGCGGCAAGTTTCCGCTCTCGACCTATCTCGCCGATCGCGTGCGTGGGCTGTTGGATGATCCGCGGGCGTGGAAGGGATTGCCGGAGCAGGTGCGCGACTGGCTGGCGCTGCAGAAGGATTTTTCCCGCGTGCCGGCGCGGCGCGAGCTGCTGGTCGAGACCTTTCCGCGCTCGAACAAGCATTATCTCGTCTGCTATCCGTTCGAGGGCCGGCTCGCGCACCAGACGCTCGGCATGCTGCTGACGCGGCGGTTGGAGCGGGCACGCGCCCGGCCGCTCGGCTTCGTTGCCAATGAATATGCGCTCGCGGTCTGGGGCATCGG
>DATAQP010000343.1:0-4877 GCA_036264595.1 Allostellaceae bacterium | reverse complement strand
AGACCCCCTCCCCCCTTGCGGGGGAGGGAGGGGTGGGGGGTATCTCGCCGATCGTTCGCCGCGCTCGGCCGCTACGCCCCGCTGCTCATCCTCGCTCTCGCCTGGGAGACGGCGCCGCGCTTCGGCCTCGTCTCACCGGCGGCGCTGCCGCCGCTGAGCGCCGTGCTCAGCGCCTGGAGCGAGCTGCTGCTCGGCGGCGACCTCGTGAGCAACGGCGCCTCGTCGCTCATCAATCTCGTCAGCGGGCTCGTCGCCGCGATCGTCGTCGGCACCGCGATCGGCGTGCTGATGGCGTGGTACGCTTCGGTCGAGACGATCGTCAATCCGCTCATCCGCTGCCTCTACCCGCTGCCGAAATCGGCGCTCATTCCGGTTCTCATCCTGTGGTTCGGCATCGGGGCGTTGTCGAAGATCGCCGCCATCTTCATCGGCTGCCTGCTGCCGGTGACGATCAGCGCCTATAACGGTGCGCGCGGCGTCGACGAGACGCTGGTGTGGTCTGCGCTGGCGAGCGGCGCCAGCCGGCCGCGCGTCCTCTGGGACATCGTGCTGCCGGCCGCGCTGCCCGAGATTCTCGCCGGCACGCGGACGGCGCTTGGCCTCTCCTTCATCCTGCTGGTCAGCTCGGAATTCCTCATCGGCCATACCGGGCTCGGCTATCTCATCTCCTTCCTCGGCGAGGGCGGCGTCTACGACGCCATGTTCGCCGGCGTCCTCACCGTCGCCGCATTCGGCTTCCTCGCCGACCGCCTCTATCTCGCGGCAATGCGACGCCTGCTGGTGTGGCGCCAGTGAGCCGGCCCCAGTGAGCAGGGTGGCGAGCCGATCCGGCAGCCCGCTCGCGGTTCTGGCGCGCGGCGCCTCGCTCGCCGTTCTCCTCATTGCCTGGGAGCTCTCGGCGCGCGCCCAATTCGTCTCCGACTTCCTGCTGCCCGCGGCCTCGGCCGTCGCCGAGCGCATCGCTGCCGACGCGCTGTCCGGCGATCTGCTGGGCAGCCTCGGCCTGACGCTCTACCGCGCCATCGCCGGCTTCGCCCTGGCGGGGCTCGGCGGCGTCGCACTCGGCATCATGATCGCGCGCATCGCCTGGGTGCGCTGGTTCTTCGATCCGCTCGTCTCGATCGGCATGCCGATGCCGAAGATCGCCTTCCTGCCCGTCTTCATGCTGTGGTTCGGCCTGTTCGACGCCTCGAAGATCCTACTCGTCGCCTTCTCCGCGGTGTTTCCCGTCATCGTCGCCAGCTGGTCGGCGACCGATGCGGTCGACAAATTCCTCATCTGGTCGGCGCGCAGCGCCGGCGCCGGCCAGCGGGGCCTGCTGTGGGAGATCGTCCTGCCGGCAGCGCTGCCGCAGATCATGACCGGGTTCCAGGTGGCGCTGCCGATCTCGCTCGTCGTCACCATCGTCTGCGAGATGGCGATGGGCGGCGAGGGACTCGGCGGCTCGATCATGAAGGACATGCGTTTCGCCGATTCGCCGGGCGTCTTCGCCGGCATCGTCGAGATCGCCCTCGCCGGCGCGCTTCTCGTCAAGGCGATGGAGCTGGCACGCCGGCGCCTGCTGATCTGGCACCAGGAGGCGCGCGGATGAGCGCCGCTGGTCACGACGATTCATGTGCAAATTCACCTAATTCTCTCCTATCATCCCGTCTCGACAACGATAAGACGGCAAGGGAGAGAAACATGATGAAGATGGATATCGCGCGTCGTCGGGTCAGCCGCCGCACGCTGATGCGGATGATGGCGGCGGCGGGAAGCGGCGCGGCGCTTGCGTCGCTCGGCGCCGACCGCCTCTTCGCCGCCGAGCCCGAATTCCAGGTCGCCGATCCGAGATACCAGCGCTTCTATACGGGCACCGACGGCATCCACGGCAATGATCCCAACTGGGTCAAGCAGACGAGACCGCGCCTCACCTGGCCGAGTGCTGATGAGCTGGTGCCCGAGCTCACCGTGACGCTCGATTCGAGCCTGCCGGACCAGCTCGACGCCTGGCGCAAATGGGCATCAGACGCACAGAAGATCGGCCTCAAATACAACGTCGTTCAGGTCTCGCAGACGCGCTGGCTCGAGATGACGCTGGCGCATCTCCACGGCGACGTCGAGACGCATTGGGGCCAGCTGCGCCCCGAGCGCATCGATCCCGCCGACTATCTCGTGTCGCGCGGCTACGGGCTCGACCGTCGTAATTTCGGCGAATGGGTCAACACCAAGTATGACGCGCTCGCCGAAGCGCAAATACGCGAGAGCGATCCCGGCCGCCGGCTGCAGAAAATCCACGAGGCGGCTCGCGTGCTCGCCGACGATAGGTACATCAACCAGTTCGGCTGGGGCCCGGCGATCATCGACGTTTATAACAGCCAGGATTGGGAGGGCGTCGTGCAGACGCTCGGCTTCGGCATCGCCTCGTTTGACGCCTACCACACCTTCCTCAAGCTGAAGCCTAGGACCGGCAAGCGCAAGGTCGTCGTCGGCATGACGCAGCTCCTCGACACCACCAATTTGATCGCCTCGAACGGCAACATGCGGATGATCGGCCGGATGATCTATGACCGCCTCGCCTATTACGATGCCGAGCTCAAGGTCATCCCGTGGGCGGCCGAATCGTGGCAGCGCGTCGACGAGCGGAGCTGGGATCTCACACTGCGCCCGGGCATGAAGTTCCACGACGGCAAGCCGGTCACCGTTCACGATTTGCAATTCACTTTCGACTTCATGCGCAAATTCGATCGCGGGTTGTTCTGGACCGAGAATCGATTTCTCGAGGACACCGCGATCAAGGACGAGGCGAGGAACATCCTGCATCTGCGTTTCAAGGAGCCCTACGGCGAGTTCGAGACCAGCTTCCTGCAGCTCAACGTCGTCCTGCCCAAGCATATCTGGGAGAACATGATGCAGGAGCAGGGTGTCGGCGATGACCCGCGACGGCTGCGCATCGACAAGCCGATCGGCAGCGGTCCGTTCAAATTCGGTCGCTACCGCAAGGACACCGAGCTGCAGCTGATCGCCGATAAGGGGCATTTCGCCGCGTCAGGCATCGACGAGATCTGGGCAGTCGCGACGCCGACCATCGACGGGCTGATGGGCAGGCTGCAGAGCCAGGAGATCGATTTCATCGAGGCGCGCGCCACGCTGCGGCCGAGTGAGGCGAAGCAGCTGGCCGGCTTCAAGCATCTCACCGAGGTTCGCACCAACGATCTCAACTGGCTGCATGGCGTGCCCCGCGTCTCGGTGCTGCCGTGGCGCGACTACGAGTTCCGCCGCGCCTGGCATCACAGCATCGATCGCGACTTTCTCGTGCAGGTCGTCTGGGAGGGCGCCGGGCGCCAGCCGACCGCCAACACCTTCTTCGTCGCCGGCAGCCCGTGGAACAATCCAGACCTACCTGCGATCCCGGAATTCGATCTCGACAAGGCGCGCGCCATTCTCGCCGCCGCCGGCTACAGCTGGGCGCCCGACGGCCGTCTCGTCTACCCGCCGCCGAGCGACGCGAAGTTCCGCGCCCGCGTCACCCAGGTGTGCAAGGACGGCTATGTCTGGGGCGGGCTGAAGATGCTGGCGACATGATGGCGAAGGGTAAGCCGCGCAGCCCGACGACAGTCGCCGTCTGGCACGAGACCTTCCGCAACTCGCTGTTCTATTGGACCGGTCTGCTCGAGGACCGCTACAACCAGATGTTCGTCAAGGCGATGCGGCCGCAGCGCGTGACGGTATCGCGCTATCGCACGCTCGCGATCCTGATGGAGATCCAGGATCTCACCGTCAACGAGCTGGCGCGGCACAGCTCGATCGAGCGCTCGGCGCTCAGCCGCCTGCTCGATCAGATGGAGCGCGAGGGCCAGATCGAGCGGCGGCAGAGCCGCGCCGACCGCCGCGCCGTCGCCATCCGCATCACCAAGGAGGGGCGCGACGCCTTTCTCGCCATGCGGCCGGTGCGTCGGGGCGTGCTGCAGCGCGCCACCGAAGGGATCGCGCCGGCGGAGATCGAGCGCATGCGCACGGTGATCCAGCTCATGCTGCACAACCTCGACGCCGCCCCAACGAAGCGGCGGCGCAAGGCCGATGGCTAGAGATTCGTGCCTAGCCGGCGAGGGCGGCCGGGCGGTCCTCGCGGCGCGCCGCGAGATTGGAGAGATCCGGAAGGCCGATGCGCAGGAACTCGCTGGTCGTGTCGGCGGTGATCTCGCCGCTGTCGCCGCGCGCGACATAGAGCGTCGCGTGTTTCTCCCAGCGCGGGAACCCGGCCCGGCCGCTGCCCGAGAGCACGAAATACATGCTGCGCTCGTCGAGCTTCATGCTCGCGCCGGCCTCGAGCTTGAAGAGGTCGAGCAGGGTCTCGCATTCGGTGAAGACGCCCAGCCGTTTGCGCGAGACGCCCTCGCTGCCGCGCTGCGCGACCCAATCGAAGTTCTCGGGATTCATGAACAGCGGATCCTGGTAGCGCCGCTCGGGGTAGACCATCGGACGTTGGTTGATGTGCTCCCAGCTCGCCTGATAGCCGTCCATATTCTTCTTGCGGCCGTCGGGCCCGATGCGCGTATAGGCGCCCTTGTTGAACTCGCCGGTCTTCTTGAGTTCGGCGACGCTCTCGATGAGCTGATCGGCGGACATGTAGCCGTTGCCGCTAGCGCCGCCGAATTGCAGGACGACGGTCAGCGAATCCTCGCCCGAGGTCTGCGGGCCGTAATAGGCCCCCTCGGGGAAATAGGCGACCGTCCCCGGCGTCATCTTGCCGTTGCGATCGAAATCGAAGGTGCCCTCGATCTGGTAGCGCACCTGGTCGAAATTATGATGATGGCGCGGCGAGAAGAAGTCGCCAAAGGTGCGGACCATCTGGAAATGGAAGTTTTCCGGCGTGCCCTCCTTGCCCTCGAGCAGGC
>DATAQP010000317.1:0-10883 GCA_036264595.1 Allostellaceae bacterium | reverse complement strand
CACCGCGGGCCTCCTCGCGCTGGCGTTGCAGGATCTCGGCGCCAATGCGCGCTCATGGCTGGGCTGGCAGATTCCTCTCGGCACCGACGGGGTGCACGGCAAGGCGCGCATTTCCGAGATCGCGACGGCCGAGCTCGCACGCCGCTTCAAGGAGGGCCAAGTCGCCGTCATCGCCGGTTTCCAGGGAATCGGCCCCGACAATCGCATCACCACGCTGGGCCGCGGCGGCTCCGATACCTCAGCGGTGGCGCTCGCCGCCGCCCTGCGCGCCGATCGCTGCGACATCTTCACCGATGTCGACGGGGTCTACACGACCGATCCCAGGATCGTCACCAAGGCACGCAAGCTCGACAAGATCACGTATGAAGAGATGTTGGAAATGGCCTCGCAGGGTGCGAAGGTGCTGCAGACGCGGTCGGTCGAGATGGCGATGAACCACTCGGTGCGCGTGCAGGTGCTGTCGAGCTTCTCCGACGCTCCCGGAACCCTTGTGGTTGATGAGGACGAGATCGTGGAAAAACACGTTGTCAGCGGTATTGCCTATAACCGTGACGAGGCGAAGATCACGCTGCAGCATGTCGCTGATCGGCCGGGCGTTGCCGCCGCGATTTTCGGACCGCTCGCCGATCATGCGATCAATGTCGACATGATCGTGCAGAACGTCTCGGAGGACGGCCGTACCACCGACCTCACCTTCACCCTGGCAAAATCCGATCTCGAGCGCGCCGTCAAGGTCCTCGAGGAACGCCGCGCCGAGCTCGGCTTCGCCGCCGTGAAGCCAGACCCGAACGTCGTCAAAATCTCGGTGATCGGCGTCGGCATGCGCAGCCATGCCGGCGTCGCCCAGCAGATGTTCCAGACGCTGGCGGATAAGGGGATCAACATTCAGGTGATCTCGACCTCGGAGATCAAAGTCAGCGTGCTGATCGCCGAGGAATATACCGAACTGGCCTTGCGGGCGCTTCATACCGCCTATGGCCTCGACGCCGCCTGAACGCCATGAAAAACCAGGGCAGGGACGGGCAAGCGGATCGGCTTCTCGGGCCGCCCGGCACGGGCGGCGCCTCGGCGGCGATGCTGGCGGCGCGCCATCAGCTCGATCGGCTGTGGCGTCGCGGCTGCGTCTTTCTCGGTTGCGAGTGCGCCATCATGGGCGGTGCGATGACCTGGGTCTCCGAGCGTCATCTCGTCGCGGCGATCTCCAATGCCGGCGGATTCGGCGTCATCGCCTCGGGCTCGATGACGCCGGAGCTGCTCGACGCCGAGATCGCGGCGACCTATGCCCTGACCGCGCGCCCCTTCGGCGTCAACCTGATCACCCTGCATCCGCGGCTGATGGACCTGATCGACGTCTGTGCTGCCCGCCAGGTCGGACATATCGTCCTCGCCGGGGCCCTGCCGAGCGCCGCCGCGGTCAGCCGCATCAACGCCGCCGGCATCAAGCTGATGTGCTTCGCCCCGGCGCTGGTCATTGCGAAGAAGCTGGTGCGCATGGGCGCCGACGCGATCATCATCGAGGGTATGGAGGCGGGCGGCCATATCGGTCCGGTATCGACCAGCGTCCTCGTCCAGGAAATTCTGCCGCACATCACCGAGGTGCCGGTCTTCGTCGCCGGCGGCATCGGCCGCGGCGAGGCGATGCTGTCCTATCTCGAGATGGGCGCCTCCGGCGTACAACTCGGCACGCGCTTCGTCTGCACCCATGAATCGATCGCCCATCCGCATTTCAAGCGGGCCTTCATCCGCGCCGGCGCGCGCGACGCGGTGCCCTCGGTCCAGCTTGACCCGCGCTTTCCCGTCATTCCCGTGCGCGCTCTCGCCAACCAGATGACGCAGCGTTTCCTCGAGACCCAGCGCACGCTGATCGAGCGCGTCAACCAAGGCGAGGTGTCGCAGAAGGACGCTCAGCTGGAGATCGAGCATTTCTGGGCCGGCGCGCTGCGTCGCGCGGTGATCGACGGCGATGTCGAGACCGGCTCGGTAATGGCCGGGCAAAGCGTCGGTATGGTGACGCGCGAGCAATCGACCCAGGAGATAATCGACGAGTTCATCGCCCAGGCCCTCGCCGTCCTCGCCCGGCGGATGACCGACGGCGAGGATGCGGTGGCAGCGAAGGAAGCGGACGGCGTGACCGATCCGGTCGGCTGATGGAGCAAGGCCCTGCCCTGACCGGCTCTCGTCGCCTGCTGCGGCGGCTGCGGGATATCATGGCGGGGTCGGGCAGCGCGCAGCAGCGACTCGACAAGATCGTCCAGGTAATCGCCGCCGACATGGTGGCTGAGGTCTGCTCGGCCTATGTCATGCGGGCCGGCGAGGTACTCGAGCTCTTCGCCACCGAGGGGTTGCGCCGCGAGGCGGTGCACAATACGCGGCTGCGCGTCGGCGAGGGCCTGGTCGGCGTCATTGCCGCGACGGCGCGGCCGCTCGCCCTGGCCGACGCCCAGGCCCATCCCGACTTCGCCTATCGCCAGGAAACCGGCGAAGAAATCTATCACTCGCTGATGGGCGTGCCGATCCTGCGCAGCGGCCGCGTCCTCGGCGTGCTGGTCGTGCAGAACCGCACTCTACGCAACTATACCGAGGACGAGGTCGAGGCGCTCCAGACCATCGCCATGGTCCTGGCCGAGCTCGCCGCCAGCGGCGAGCTGGTCGAGCCCGGCGAGCTGGCGCCGAGCGACGGCATCGCCCTCCTGCCGCTCCGTCTGGAGGGCACGCGTCTCAACGCCGGGCTCGCGCTCGGCACCGCCGTGCTGCACGAGCCGCGCATCGTCATCCGCCAGATCGTCGCCGAGGATCCCGATGCCGAGCTCCTGCGCCTGCGCAAGGCGGTGAGCGAGATGCAGTCGGCGATCGACGATCTCCTGGCGGCGAGCGACGTCGCCGATGGCGGCGAGCACCGCGACATTCTCGAGACCTATCGCATGTTCGCCGCCGATCGCGGCTGGCTGGCGCGCATCCGCGAGGCGGTGCGCAGCGGCCTTACCGCCGAGGCGGCGGTGCAGAAGGTGCAGGACGACAACCGCGCGCGCATGAACCAGATCAGCGATCCCTATTTGCGCGAACGGCTGTGCGACCTCGAGGATCTCGCCAACCGCCTGCAGCAGCATCTCGCCGGCGGCGCGAAGGGCCGCGTCGCCGCCGAACTGCCCGACGAGTTCATCCTCATCGCGCGCTCGATGGGGCCGGCCGAGTTGCTAGATTACGATCGCCGGCGATTGAAGGGGCTGGTCCTCGAGGAAGGCTCGCCCAACGCCCATGTCGCCATCGTCGCGCGCGCGCTCGACATCCCGGTGGTCGGCCGCGTCAAGGATGTTCTCGCCAAGGTCGAGGCGGGCGATCTCGTCGTCGCCGACGGCGATCACGCCCAGGTCTTCATCCGTCCCGGAGAGGACATCCAGGAGGCGATCGCCGGCAATATCCAGATGCGCTTGGCGCAGCGCGAGAAATATACCGAGATCCGTCTCGCGCCGGCCGATACGCTAGATGGCGTCTCGGTGGCGCTGCATCTCAATGCCGGGCTGCTCATCGACCTTCCGCATCTCGATGAGACCGGGGCGGCCGGCATCGGCCTCTACCGCACCGAGATCCCCTTCATGGCGCAGGACAGCTTTCCCGACGTCGATCAGCAGGCCGAGCTCTACGCTCGCATCCTCGACTATGCAGGCGACCGGCCGGTGACCTTCCGCACGCTCGATATCGGCGGCGACAAGGTGCTGCCCTACCTGCCCGAGTCGGAAGAGGAAAACCCGGCGATGGGCTGGCGCGCCATCCGCATCGCGCTCGACCGGCCGGCGATGCTGCGCCAACAGATGCGCGCGCTGCTGCGCGCCGCCAGCGGCCGGCGCCTGCGCATCAAGTTTCCGATGGTCGCCGAGGTCGCCGAGTTCGAGGCGGCGCGCACCGTTTTCGGCGTCGAGCTGCGTCGCGCGGCGTCGCGCGGCCTGACGCCGCCGACCGATATCAAGGTCGGCGTCATGCTGGAGGTCCCGGCGCTGCTGTGGCAACTGCCCGCTCTTTTGCCTGCCGTCGATTTCGTCGCCGTCGGCAGCAACGACCTGCTGCAGTTCCTCTTCGCTGCGGATCGCAGCAATCCGCGGCTCGCGGGACGCTACGATCCGCTGGCGCCAGGCATGCTATCGCTGTTTCGCGCGCTGGTGCGCGAATGCGACCGCCACAACGTGCCGCTCAGCCTATGCGGCGAGATGGCGGGCTCGCCGCTCGACGCGATGGCCCTGCTCGGGGTCGGGTTTCGCATTCTTTCGATGGCGCCCTCCTCGGTCGGCCCGGTCAAGACGATGATCCGCAGCCTGGAGCTGGCGCCGCTCGAGCAGTTCCTGGCGACGCTGGAGACCGCCGCTGACCACAGCCTGCGTGACAAGCTAGCCGCCTTCGCCCGCGATCATGATGTCATCATTTGAGACAAAAGCCCGCTTCCGACGCATTGCTTTTCGGCCCTATTCTTTGCTAGAAAGGGCGGGCGCGAAGAACCTGGATCAGCCCTCGGGCGGACCTTACTCACCTCGATGATAGACGTGACGGCCGCAGGCCTATCAGGAACCTAGATTATTCATGGCTCTTTTCGCGCGGCGGAAGCATAGCGCCCGTGTCGTGGCGGACGCCTCGGACGATGGCCCGCAATTCGCGCGGCGCCCGACGACGATCGGTGATTTGCTTCGCGAGACGCGCGAGCAATATGGCACTACCATAGAGCAGGTCGGTGCGACGCTGCGCATCCGCCCGATTTTCCTGCAGGCGATCGAGGGCAATCACTACGACCGCTTGCCTGGCCCGGTCTACGCGCTCGGTTTCGTGCGCACCTATGCCGATCACCTCGGCCTCGATGGCGAGGCCGTCGCGCAACGCTTCAAGAACGAGGCGGCCGGCCTCGAGACCAAGTCGGATCTCTCCTTCCCAATGCCGCTGCCGGAACGTTCCCTGCCGGGCGGCGCGCTTCTCCTCGTTGCGCTGATCGTCGCCGCCTGCGCTTACGCGATCTGGTATTACCGTGCTGCCGGCGAGCGCGCGCGCACCGAGCGCGTCGCCGAGGTGCCCTCGCAGCTTATTCCCCTGCCGGCACCCGCTGCAATGCCCGCGTCGGAGCCGAACCCCGCTGCCGAAGCGGGGACGGCAGCCAGTGCGCCGGCGACAGGCGGCACCGCCACGGGGTCGGCGGCGAGTTCGTCGAGCGATCAGGTGGCAGCCGTTCCGCCGGCCGGCGTGGCTCCGCCGGGCGTCACGGCACCGTCAGCCGCTCCGGTCGGCGTGTCGCCTGCCGCACCGACCACCACCGAACCGCCCGCAGCACCGGCCGTGCGCGCGGGCAGCCCGCTTGCCGCCGCGATGCCGCCCGCCTTGCCGCCACCAGCGGCGCCTGCCGAGCCGGTGCGCTTGCCCGCCATTCCCGAGCCGCCGGCGACGGCGCCGGCGCTCGACGCGCCGCGTGTCTACGGCGTCACCAACGGGCCGGTCAGGATCATCATCAAGGCCGCCGCCGATAGCTGGGTCCAGATCCGCGATGCCGATCAGGCGGTGATCTCGATGCGTGTCCTCAAGCAGGGCGAGATCTACCGAGTTCCCGACCGGCCAGGCCTGATCCTGCGCACGGGCAATGCCGGAGGCCTCGAGATCACCGTCGATGGCCGTGCCGTGCCACCGGTCGGACCGGTCGGCAAGACGCGCAATGCCTCGCTCGATCCAGAACGGTTGCTTGCCGGCAGCGCAACGCTGGAATAACCGCGTCCATCTGGCATTTAGCCGGGGTGCGCGGTATAAGGCTGTCACTCTTCCCCGCAAACAGCGTGCGAGCAGTTTATGAGCGTCCGGCCTTATCGGGACATTCACCGCCGCAAATGTCGGCAGATCTTCGTCGGCAAGGTGCCTATCGGCGGCGATGCGCCGATCACCGTGCAGTCGATGACCAATACGCTGACCCATGACGTCAAGGCGACGGTCGAGCAGATCCAGGGCCTCGAGCAGGCCGGCGCCGACATCGTGCGCGTCTCCTGTCCCGACCAGGAATCGGCTTTCGCGCTCAAGGACATCGTCCGCGAGGTTAAGGTGCCGATCGTCGCCGATATTCATTTCCACTATAAGCGCGCCATCGAGGCGGCGCAGAGCGGTGCCGCCTGCCTGCGCATCAATCCGGGCAATATCGGCTCCTCGGCGCGGGTCAAGGAGGTCGTTCAGGCGGCCAAGGATCACGGCTGCTCGATGCGGATCGGCGTCAATGCTGGCTCGCTGGAGCGCGATCTCCTCGAGAAATACGGCGAGCCCTGCCCAGAGGCCATGGTCGAGAGCGCGCTCAACCATGCCAAGATCCTCGAGGACAACGATTTCTTCGAGTTCAAGATCTCCTGCAAGGCCTCCGACGTCTTCCTCGCCGTCGCCGCCTATCAGCAACTCGCCGAGGCCTGCGATTATCCACTGCATCTCGGCATCACCGAGGCCGGCGGCCTGCGCGGCGGCACGGTCAAGTCGTCGATCGGCATGGGCATGCTGCTGTGGTCGGGCATCGGCGATACGATCCGCGTCTCGCTCTCGGCCGAGCCGGTCGAGGAGATCAAGGTCGGCTACGACATGCTGAAGTCGCTCGGCCTGCGCCGGCGCGGCGTCACCGTCATCTCCTGCCCATCCTGCGCGCGACAGAATTTCGACGTCATCAAGACGGTCGGTATTCTCGAGGAGAGACTCGCTCATATCACGACGCCGCTCACCCTCTCGGTCATCGGCTGCGTCGTCAACGGGCCGGGCGAGGCGCGCGAGACCGATATCGGTTTCACCGGCGGCGGCAACGACACGCATCAGGTCTATCTCAGCGGCGTGTCCGCGCATCGGCTCAAGGACCAGAACGTCGTCGACCATCTCGTCGGCCTCGTCGAGAAGAAGGCAGCCGATATCGAGGCAGCCAAGCTGGCGGCAGCCGAGAGCGAGCTCGAGCCGGCGCAGTAGCGAAGCGCCTTTCGCCCTTTGCAGGGGCCGGGCTTGTCCCGGCCCGTGGGTAGGGTAAGGCCCCGCCCCGACGACGAGACAGCATCAATTTGGCTTTTGTCGCATAATGTCCTCTCTCCAATCCGTTCGCGGCACGCAGGACCTGCTGCCGGTGCAAATGCGCCGCCACCGCGCCGTCTCCGAGACGGCGCGTCGCGTCGCCGAGCGTTACGGCTTCGAGGAGATGGCGACGCCGATCTTCGAGTTCACCGAGGTTTTCGAGCGGCCAATCGGCGAGACGACGGACATCGTCTACAAGGAGATGTACAGCTTCACCGATCGCGGCGGCGAGAACATCACGCTGCGGCCGGAGAACACCGCCGGCGTCGTGCGCGCCGTGCTGTCGAACGCGCTGACCCAGTCGACGCCGCTCAAATTCTTCTATAGCGGCCCGATGTTCCGCTACGAGCGGCCGCAGAAAGGCCGCTTCCGGCAGTTCCACCAGATTGGCGTCGAGCTCATCGGCGTCGCCCAGCCGCAAGCCGATATCGAGGTCATCGCCGCTGGGGCGCGCATCCTCGCCGAGCTGGGCATCCTCGAGCGCACCGAGCTCGAGCTCAATACGCTCGGCGACACGGCGAGCCGGCAGGCCTATCGCGCCGCCCTCGTCGCCTATTACGACAACCATCTCGCCGATCTCTCCGAGGACAGCCGCCGGCGGCTCGAGCGCAATCCGCTGCGCATCCTCGATTCGAAGGATCAGGGCGACATCCGGGTCAATCAGGGGGCGCCGCCCTATTCCGACTACCTCAACGAGGCGTCGCGCGATTTCTTCGCCGCCGTGCGCCGTGGCCTCGATGCCATCGGCATCGCCTACCGCAACAGCCCCAAGCTGGTGCGCGGCCTCGACTACTACTGCCATACCGCCTTCGAGTTCGTGACCAGCGATCTCGGCGCGCAGGGCACGGTGATGGGCGGCGGGCGCTATGACGGTCTGGTCGGTATCATGGGGGGGCCGGAGACCCCCGGCGTCGGTTGGGCGGCCGGCATCGAGCGCCTTGCCATGCTGATCGCCGAGCCGCCTGGCCTCGTCCGCCCGATCGCCATCGTGTCGGTCGGCGAGGCGGCCGAGCTGCCCGCCTTGCGCCTTGCCGAAACGCTCCGCCGCGTCGGTTTCGCCATCGATCAGGGTTATTCCGGCAATGTCGGCCGCCGACTGAAACGCGCCAACAAGATCGCCGCGCGCGCCGCCATCCTGCTCGGCGAGGACGAGCTCCAGAACGACGCGGCAACGGTGCGCGACCTCGATTCGGGCGAGCAGGTTTCGGTGCCGCTCGCGTCTCTCGAGGATCATCTCGCCCGGTTCCGCTGACGTCATGGCAGAGTCCGGACTGACCTCGTTCGCGGCGACGCTCGACCGGCTGGTCCGTCGTCACGCGGAGCTGCGCGACATCATGTCGGCGCCGGCGACCGAAGCCGGCAGCTTCGCCAAGCTGTCGAAGGAATACAGCGACCTCTCGCCCGTCGTCGAAGCCGTCGATGCGCTGCGCAAGGCCGAGGCGGAGATGAGCGAGCTCGGCACGCTCGCCGAGGAAGCCGCCGACGCCGACATGCGGGCGCTGGCGAGCGAGGAGCTGCAGCAGCTCAAGATGTGCATCCCGGCGCTCGAGCAGCAGATCAAGCTCATGCTGCTGCCCAAGGACGAGGCCGACGAGCGCAACGCCATTCTCGAGGTGCGCGCCGGCACCGGTGGCGAGGAGGCGGCTTTGTTCGCCGCCGAGCTCTTCCGCATGTATCAGCGTTACGCCGCGCTGCATGGCTGGCGTTTCGAGCTGCTCGACGTCTCCGAGACCGGTCTCGGCGGCTTCAAGGAGGCGAGCGCGGCGATTACCGGCCGCAACGTCTTCGAGCGTCTCAAATTCGAGTCGGGCGTGCACCGCGTCCAGCGCGTGCCGGCGACCGAGGCGGGCGGACGGATCCACACCTCGGCCGCGACGGTGGCGGTGCTGCCCGAGGCCGAGGAGGTTGACATCAAGATCGACGAGAAGGATTTGCGCATCGACGTCTTCCGTTCGAGCGGCCCGGGTGGCCAGTCGGTCAACACGACCGACAGCGCTGTGCGCATCACCCATCTGCCGACCGGCACTGTCGTGCAGCAGCAGGATGAGAAATCACAGCATAAGAACAAGGCCAAGGCGCTCAAGGTGCTGCGCGCGCGGCTCTACGATCTAGAGCGCCAGGCGCGCGACGCCGAGCGCTCGGCATCGCGCAAGAGCCAAGTCGGCTCCGGCGACCGCTCCGAGCGCATCCGCACCTACAATTTCCCGCAGGGGCGGGTGAGCGATCACCGCATCAACCTGACGCTCTACAAGATCGACAAGGTGATGAGCGGCGAGGCGCTCGACGAGATCGTCGAGCCGCTGCTCGCCGAGGATCGCGCCGCCCGCCTCGCCGAGATCGAGTGAGCGAGGCGCTGCTCATGACGGCAGCGGGGCGCGACAGGACGATCACGGTCGCCGGCGCTCTCGCCGAGGCCATCCGTGCTCTTGCCGGCGCCGGAATCGACGAGCCACGTCGCGAGGCGCGGCTGCTCCTGGCGACAGTGCTCGGCGTCGACGCCGCCGCCATTCTCGGAGCTCCGGATCGACTGCTGCTGGCGGCGGAGCGGACGCGGTTCACGGCGCTCGTCGGGCGCCGGGCGGCGCATGAGCCGGCGGCCCGCCTCGTCGGTCATCGCGAGTTCTGGAGCCTCGATTTTGCGCTCTCGCCCGAGACGCTAGTGCCGCGCCCCGACAGCGAGACCGTGATCGAAGCGGTGCTGGCGCAGATCGGCGAGCGCGGCGCCGCGCTCCGCCTGCTCGACCTCGGAACCGGCAGCGGCTGCCTCCTGCTTGCCTTGCTGAGCGAGTTGCCGGCGGCCACCGGGATCGGTGTCGACATCGTGCCCGGTGCGGTGCTGACCGCAAGGTGCAATGCCGTTTCGCTCGGCCTTGCCGACCGCGCCGGCTTCGTCGTCGGCGTGTGGGGCGCGGCGATCGCCGGATGCTTTGATGTAATCGTCGCCAACCCTCCCTATATAAAGAGCGGGGCGATTGCCGGGCTGGCGCCGGAAGTGGCGCGATATGACCCGCGGTGCGCGTTGGACGGTGGGGGCGATGGTCTGGATTCGTACCGTACGCTAGCGCCCGAGATGGTATCTCTGTTGCGGGACGGCGGCGTGGCGGCGTTCGAGTTCGGCGCCGGACAAGTTCAGTCGGTTGCCGCGTTAATGCGGCATGCGGGGCTCGCGATCGTGGAGATTCGTCGCGACCTTGCGGGTGTCGAGCGCTGCCTCGTTGTGCGCCGCGGCTGACGCGGTGCGGGGATCTCCTCGGGGAGACGAAAAAACTTGTTGGAATGCGTCATTTTCCCGTCTAGGGTGTTGCGGTGGATGGAGCCACGTGCTCCCTGCGCCTGCGGGCGCCTATGTCGCCCCCTCGACACTATCGCTGGATATTCGCTAAGCGGATAATCCCCGACGCCGCCTCCGACTTACTAATTAACTTGCTAGCCACCGGATCGAGATGTCTTACCGCGATTTCAAAGGTATCATGAGACCAGGACAGAACAAACGACGCGGGCGTAACCCGAACAACCCCAACAACCCGAACAACAACAATCCGAATCGGCAGCGCATGCCGAACCGGATGCAGACCTTCGATAGCAACTGGCCGAGCGTCAAGATTCGCGGCAACGCCTATCAGGTGTTCGAGCGCTACGTCGCTCTCGCACGCGAGGCGGCGACGAGCGGCGATCGTATAGCGGCCGAGAACCTTTACCAGCATGCCGAGCACTATTTCCGCATCATGAATGCGAATGGTGAAGGGCAGGGCCAGCAAGGCGGCGTGCCGCGCCCGATGACGCCGGCCGATACCGAGATGACGGGATCGGATGGCGATGCGGGCGAGCCCGACGCA
>DATAQP010000306.1:0-4946 GCA_036264595.1 Allostellaceae bacterium | reverse complement strand
GCCGAGAACGATGGGGCCCCAGCTGCACATGAAATCGACGTATTCGTTGCCGTCGACGTCCCAGACGCGACAGCCCTCGCCGCGGGCGAAGAATTGCGGATAGCCTTCCGGCAGGTTGGCGGCGTTCATGTGTCCCCACATGCCGCCCGGCACGACGCGGCGGGCGCGCTCGCGCAGGCTGACGTCGCGGGAATTGCTCGGACTCGCCAAATTGCCCTCCGTCGGTCGATCTTCGGCCGGGGACCAGAATAGCAAAATCCTGCGATCACAGTGGCTTGATTGGCGAATGTCACAGATCTGTCATGCATTAATTCGGGGTGCCCAAGTGGCAGCTCGCTTCATATCTCTCACTTGAGAATATTCGGAGGGAAGACGATGGATAGAACGCGCGCCCTTTTGCCGCTCGGAGCGATTCTCGCTCTCGGGCTTCTGTCGCCCCGGGTCGAGGCTCAAACGGCGTCGGACGCTGCAATCGCCTGCGTGTCGGAGGGCAGATTGTGGTCGTTCCTCGACGCTCGGGACGGCAATGATGCCGATACGATGCGGCGCCTTCTCCAAGGCGAATGCCGCACCCTGGGAAGCGCAACCTACTCCTTCGTGACGAGCCGCAACGGCACGGCCAGAATTCTCGTCTTCAAGAAGCCGGGGGACTGGGAATCGGCCGAGACGATGTATACGCTCGACGAAATGCTGGGGCCCGATCGCAACGGCAGCTTGGACGATCCGCAGTCATTGTCCTGACAATTGCGGAATCATCTCTTCGAGCAGCCGGCACAGGGGTCGGGACGGCCCCCGTTCCGAGAATGAACGATCGCCGAGAATGAAAGATCGCCGATGAGCGACGCCGCGCAACGATCAGTCACGGTGAGCCGGTCGCAGGACGGCCGCATCATCGGCCTCATCGGCATCGCGCACTTCACCAGCCATTTCTACATGCTTCTGCTGCCGCCGCTCTTCGCGTTCATCCGCGCCGATTACGGTGTCGGCTATGCTGAGCTCGGCTTGGCGATCAGCGCCTTTAACATCGTCTCGGCGGTGTTGCAGACGCCGGCCGGGTTCCTCGTCGATCGAATCGGCGCCCCCTATGTCCTGGTCGCCGGGCTGATCGTCGGTGCGGGCGGCGTTATACTGGCCGTCTCGGTGCCGTCCTATTGGGCGCTGGTCGGCGGTTTCGCGATCGCCGGTCTGGCGAACACCGTCTATCACCCGGCCGACTATGCCATCCTCTCGCATCGCATCGCCGGCCAGCGGATCGGCCAGGCGTTCTCGATCCATAGCTGCTGCGGCATGCTCGGCTCGGCCGCCGCCCCGACCGTCATGCTCTTCCTCGCCGAGCGTTGGGGTTGGCGCGCCGGCCTGCTGGCTGCGGCCCTTCTCGCCGTGGCGACGGCTGCCGTGCTGATCGCCCAGACACACTATCTCGTTGGTGATCGGCCGAAGGCCGCAGAAGTCCGTTCGGCGCCGGCGCGCGCCGGCGGGGCGTCGCAATGGGGTCTGCTGTTCTCGCGACCGATCTTGCGCAATCTCATGTTCTTCGTGCTTCTTGCCGTATCGGGCGGCGGCATGACGAGCTTCTCTGTGGTCGCGCTCGGCGAGCTCTACGCGACGCCGCTGACCGTCGCCAATCTCGCCCTTTCGGCCTTCCTGCTGATGAATGCCGCCGGCATCCTGCTCGGCGGCGTGATCGCCGATCGAACGATCCACCATAACCGAGTGGCGGCGCTCGGTTTCGCCGGTAGCGGCCTCGTCGTGCTGGCGATTGCGCTCTCCGGCTTCGGTGCCATCGCGTTGGTCGCGCTGATGGGCTTCGCCGGGCTGCTCAACGGCATCATCGTGCCGTCGCGCGACATGATGGTGCGCGCGGTGACGCCGGACGGCGCCTTCGGCAAGGTGTTCGGCTTCGTCTCGACCGGCTTCAATCTCGGCGGCATCGTGGCGCCGCTGATCTTCGGCTGGCTGATGGATCAGCAGCAACCGCGCGCCGTCTTCCTGCTGGTCGTCGCCTCCATCGTGCTTTCGCTCGTCACCGTATCGACCGCGCCGCATCGCGCGCGGTAGCGGTCGCGCCGGCTTGTTATGGCGTCGCGACGTAGCCGTCGCGGCGCGGATCGGCGCCGCCGGTCAGGGCTCCGGTGGCGGGATCGATGGCGATACCTTGCATGCCGCCGACCGTCATCGTCCAGGGAGGACCGATCTCGACGGCGTGCCCGCGCTCGCGCAGCGCCGCGATGGTCGGCTCGCCGACCCGCGATTCGACGATGGCGCTGCGCCCGTCAAGCAGCCGTGCGCGCGGCGCCTCGATTGCCGCCTGCAGCTCGAGCCCGAAATCGACATGCTGCACCATGACCTGGCTCTGCGTCTGACAGATGCCGTAGCTGCCCGGCGTGCCGAGGGCGAGAACCGGTCGGTCCTGCCGGGTCGCGATGCTCGGCGCCATCGGCAAGGCGAGGGCCTGATTCGGCCGCAGGAAGTTCGTTCCCCGCGGATTGACCTCGCCCCAATAGAGGAAGTTGTTGAGGCAGACGCCATGGCCTGGGACGACCACGCCGCAGCCGAACTTGGCGCCCAGGCTCTGGGTAATGCAGACGAGGTTGCCGTCGCGATCGGCGGTCGACATCGAGGTCGTATGGCCGCGATCGACTGTATCGGGCGGCTGGTCGATCCACTGCTCGGTCGGGCCGGTGATCGGCTGCCCGTCGCGGACGCGGCGGCGCAGCCCCTCGACGCTGTCCTCGCCGAGCAGCGTCGCCAGCGTCTCCGGCGATGGATTGTTGTGGGCAATCCGTATCCCGGCGGCGAGGCGGATGGCGCGATAGACGATGTCGAGATGGTCGATGCCGTCGCGCGCGAGACGGGCGAGATCAAAGCCGTCGAGGATGCGCAGGGTGAGCAGGTATTGGAACCCTTCGCAAGGCGGCGGCAGCGTGTGCACCACGAGGTCGCGATAAGAGGCCGATAACGGATCGAGCCAGCTCGGCGCGACCGCCTCGAGATCGCCGATGGTCAGGCAGCCGCCGAGCTTCTGCACATGGGCGACCAGAGCCTGGCCGAGCGGGCCGCCATGGAGATAGCCAGGGCCGGTCGCGGCGATCGCCTCATAGGTGCTCGCGAGCTCCGGCTGCTTCAGGACGAAGCCCTTGGCGACGCCGCCCTTGCCGTCCGTATAGGTGCGCAGCCAGTCGGGATAGAACGCGGCGTGGGCCTTGAGCTCCGTCGCGCATTCGCTGATCGCCTCAACGTTGAACTCGATCAGCGGAAAGCCGTCGCGGGCAAGCTCGATGGCCGGCGCGAACACATCCTTGGCAGTGAGGCGGCCATAGGCGCGCACCAGCTCGCACCAGCCGGCGAGATTGCCCGGCGCGCCGGCGGCGAGCGGGCCGCGCGCCAGCTCCTCGCGGTCGCGGAACCGTTCGGTGGGAAACGTTCCCGGCACCTTGGTGATGAAATCGAGCGTGCGGATGCGCCGCTCGGCGGCGATGTAGCAAGTTGCCATGCCCATGCCGGCAAGGCCGGACATATAGGGCTCGACGACGTTGAGCGCTGCGGCGGTCGCCGCCGCCGCATCGAAGGCGTTGCCGCCGGCGCGCAGGATCCGGGCGCCGGCCTGCGCCGCCAGCGGATGCGCCGCCGCGACCATGCCATGGAGAGAGGAAACAGTCGGGCGGCCTTTATGCATTCCGGTCTCTCGTGTAGCGGCTGTGTCGCGGCGATCCTGCCGCATGACGGGTCAATGCGCCAGCCATACGTCGCGCAGATATTGGCCGAGGAAATGACTCGGCATGAGGTTCCCGACGCGGATCGCTGCGCAACGCCCGTCATCGAAGCTGGTCAGCGCATTGGCCTCGGTGTCGAGCTGAATGTCGATGTAGCGCACATTGTGGTCCGCCGCCCAGATAACCGCGTCTTCAAGCTTGAGGCGGCGCCCGATATCGACGCCGATGCGATCGCGCAGGGTCATAGTGTGCCGCTAGTTGACGGCCGCCTCGAAGCGGCGGCTGGCCTCGAGGAAGTCGCCGTATTTGCGGTGCCGCGCTGTGTGCTGGGCGCAGGCGAGCAACAGCCGGTCGCGTCCCGGCGCGCGGTTCTTGCCGTAATCCTCCAGGAAGCACTGCGCGATCTCCTGGTTGTGCGGATCGTTGCCGATGCGCGCGGCAACCAGGGCGAGGCGGCGGACGAGCGTCGCGGCATCGGCACCGCTCGCAAGATAAGCCGCCGTCCAAGCGACGCTCTGCGGTCCGTCGAGTGCGGTGATCGCCGCCTCGACGCGCGCGAGGGTCGCGTCGCCGGTCATGCGGTCGACGCCGCTCGGCGCACGACGTTCGACCGGCTGCAAATCGCCGGTGCGCACCTGATGCCAGGCATTCTGGTTGAGGAAGGAAGCGGCGACGTAGAGCAGCTTCAGCCGCTGCGGATGGTTGAAATTGTCATAGAACCAGCCGAGCGTGTTGCAATACTCGTAGCAATGCTGCGGCAGCGAGAAATTCGTGTCGGTCTCGGTCGCGAGCACGACCTCCGCCGCACCGAGCTGGATGACGTCGAGAATGCGGCGCGGACTCTTGCCGGCGAGCAGCAGCGCGCTGATCCGCTCGATATAGGCCGGCTCGGGCTGATGGAGGAGGATTTCGATCAGCTCATCCGCTTCGCCGGCGCTCAGCGGCTCGACATTGTCGAGCAGGGCGCGCTCGTGCGACGTCGTGCCGCTATAGGGTATCGCCGAGATATGGGTGCCCTCGATGAAGACGGTGATGGCGTTGCACGCCATCTCATAGGTCGAGTACCAGCGCGGCCCGACGGCGATGTCGAGGGCACCAGCATAGACGACGTCATGCGCGTCGTCCCAGCCGATCGCGTTGCCGAGCTCGACCGTGGCACGCGCGCGATAGGCCTTGTGACCCGTCGTGTAGGAGCGGTTCAAGAGGCTGCGGTCCTGCAGGTCGATCAGCCCG
>DATAQP010000276.1:0-4848 GCA_036264595.1 Allostellaceae bacterium | reverse complement strand
CGGCCTTGCCGGGAGAGGGTTGGGGTGCTCCGCTACGCCGCGATGACGACCTTGAGCGCCTGGGTGCTCGCGGCACGCCCGAACGTGTCGTAGGCATCGATTATGTGGTCGAGCGTGAAGCGATGGGTGATCAGCTTCGTGGGATCGATCTTGCCCGACTGAACCGTCTTCAGGAGCATGGGCGTGCTGACGGTGTCGACCAGCCTTGTGGTGATGGTGATGTTCTGCGCCCAGAGCCGCTCGAGGTGGAGATCGACCTTGGCGCCGTGCACGCCGACATTGGCGATGGTGCCGCCCGGCGCCACGATGTTCTCGCAGGTGATGAAGGAGGCCGGCACGCCGACCGCCTCGATGGCGGTATCGACGCCGCACCCGCCGGTCATCGCCATCACCGCTTCGGCCGCCTTGCCGTCGGTGGCGTCGATCGTTGCCGTCGCACCGAAGCGCTTCGCGACCGCCAGGCGATTCTTGTCGAGATCGATCATGATGATCGCCGCCGGCGAATAGAGTTGCGCCGTCAGCAGCGCCGCAAGACCGATCGGGCCGGCGCCGACGATGGCGATGGTACCGCCCGGCTCGACCTTGCCGTTGAGCACGCCGCTTTCGAAGCCGGTCGGCAGGATATCGCTGAGCATGACAAGCGCCTCTTCGTCGGCGCCTTCGGGAATCGGGTAGAGGCTCGTATCGGCGTGCGGGATGCGCACGTATTCGGCCTGGGTGCCGTCGATCGAATTGCCGAGGATCCAGCCGCCGGTCGTGCAATGGGAGTACATGCCGCGGCGGCAGTATTCGCAGCGCCCGCAGGCGGAAATGCAGGAGATGAGAACGCGGTCGCCTGGCTTGAAGACGGTGACGCCAGGACCGGTCTTGTCGACCACGCCGACGCCCTCGTGACCGAGAATGCGGCCGGGCGCACAGCTCGGGACATCGCCCGTCAATATGTGCAGATCGGTGCCGCAGATCGTCGTCCTGGTGATTCTCACGATGGCGTCGGTCGGCGCCTTCACCTCGGGGATCGGTCGCTCTTCGAGTGCCTTCTTGCCCGGCCCTTGATAGACGAGTGCCTGCATCGTCGTGCTCCTGCGGTAGGGGGTTGAAGCCCGCGATTCGCAGCGTACCGCCAGCGCGTGCGAGATGCGAGGCCGCTGAGGATGGGCGCAGTAGAGCGGACGACGCCGGACCGCACATTGACCCAGGTCAAGCGGGGACCGCCTCGTCCCATGCGCTTATCCGTGGCTTCACTTCCCTCGGCGCGACGTACCCCCAACGGGGTAGCCCGTAAGATCGCGCCACCTCCGCGTCGCCTCGTGCGTTCTTAGCAACGGGGTCGGACGCGGAAGCGAGACCGGCCGGTTGAATTGCACATTCGTGAGGCGGCGATGAATCACCATCACCCGGTATCGGAGAGCGCGACGTTGGCACGGGCAGCCAAGCACCTTATCCAGAATCACGGCTCGCAGGCCGCTGCGGTGGCGGCGAAGCGCGCCATCTTCCTCGAGCAATGCGGCGAGATCGTCGGGGCCGACACCTGGCGCAAGATCGGTGTCTTCGTGCAGGCCATCGAGACCACGGGCAAGCTCCCCCCGATCACACCGGAGAAGCCGGACGAGATCGCGAAGGCGCCGCCGCCGGAGCGGCTCCCGGTGCGGCTCCCGGGGCGGCTCGAGGACGAGAAGGGCGTCGCCATCCTGCAGGAATGGCCGCGGCCACGCGAGACACCCGTCGCCCCGGCGCTCGGCCAGGGCGTTATCGGCTCAGGTCAGATCGCCGGTCAGATCGCCGAGTCCGCCCTCCCGTGATGCTGCCGTGGGCCCCGCTACGGGGCGGGCTCAGGCGGGGCGGGCTAAGTACGGGGAAGGGGACGGCACGTAACCGTAAGGCGGAGCGTAGGAGTAATAGGGGGAGTAATAAGGCGCCGCGTTCGCCCGGTCGACGGATTCGCCGAGGCTGCCGCCGATGATGGCGCCGAGCGTCGCCCCGGCGCCGATCGCGGCCAGGTTGCCGCTGCCGGCGCCGAGCTGGGCCCCGAGCAAGGCGCCGGCACCGGCGCCGACGAGAGCGCCGCCGAGCTGATTCGGCCCCATCACCGGCACCGGGTCCGGCTTGACGACGACGCAGCCGGTCACCGCCAGCACGGTCGGGGTCAGCACGGCCAGGGGAAGCGCGAAATACCGCATGTTCGAAATCTCCGCGTGGTCGCTTGCGATGAGCTGCGTTGCCCCGTCCAGCCAAACGGCAGGGCAGAGCGCTTGTTCCCGCTATGGCAGATCGGCGGTCGTGGCGATGGCGACGCCGGCGCGCCGCATCTCGCCCATCGCCCAGGCAAGCGAGCCGTCGAGGTCGATGGCGCGGCAGGCATCCTCGAGCACGATGACGGCGAAACCGAGGCGGATGGCGTCGAGCGCGGAATAGGCGACGCAGTAATCGGTCGCGAGGCCGGCGATGGCGAGGCGGCGGAACCCGCGCTCGCGCAGGTAGAAGGCGAGACCGGTCGGCGTCCGCCGGTCGTTCTCGAAGAACGCCGAATAGGAGTCGATGTGGCGCGCGAAGCCCTTGCGCAGGATGAGCTCGGCATGGGGCAAGTCGAGGTCGCGATGGAACGCCGCGCCCGGCGTGCCCTGGACGCAATGATCGGGCCACAGCGTCTGATCGCCATAGTCGAGCGCGATCGTCTCGAAGGGGCGCCTTCCGGGATGCTGCGAGGCGAAGGAGCGGTGATCCCTAGGATGCCAGTCCTGCGTCAGCACGACATGGTCGAAAAGCCGCCCGATGCGGTTGATCGGCGCCAGCACCTCGTCGCCGCGCGGCACGGCGAGGGCGCCGGCGGGGCAGAAATCGTTCTGCACGTCGACGACGAGGAGGACATCGCTATCGCCGATCATTGAACCTCCTGGGCTGAACCTTCCTGGGCCGAGAAAGAGTGCCGGGCGGGCGAAGACGACGGGTCTATCATGTCATGTCGTCGCCGTCTCGGCTGCCGCGCCGGTGACGCGGCAGTTGCGGCACTGCACTTGCCCCAAAAGAGACATCGCCGCGGGGGGCGCTGCCGGTCTGCAATCCGCCCGGAGAGAGCGCTGCGATGGAGGACCCCGCCATGGCCGAGAGCGTAGCCGATCAATTCGCCGCCACCCTCGCCGCCGCCGGGGTCAAGCGGATCTATGGCGTCGTCGGCGACAGCCTGAACGGCCTGACCGACGCGCTGCGCCGCCAGGGCAAGATCGAATGGGTGCATGTCCGGCACGAGGAGGTCGCCGCCTTCGCCGCCGGCGCCGAGGCCCATCTCACCGGCACGCTTGCGGTGTGCGCCGGGAGCTGCGGCCCGGGCAATCTGCATCTCATCAACGGCCTCTTCGACTGCCACCGCTCGCGCGTTCCGGTACTGGCGATCGCGGCGCAGATCCCCTCGGCCGAGATCGGCTCCGGCTATTTCCAGGAAACCCACCCGCAGGACCTCTTCCGCGAATGCAGCCATTACAGCGAGCTCATTTCGGGCGCCGCGCAGATGCCGCGAATCCTCGAAATCGCCATCCGCGAGGCGGTCGGAAGACGTGGCGTCGCGGTCGTGGTCCTGCCGGGCGATGTCGCCTTGCAGCGAGCGATGGAGGCGCCGCCGCCGAAACCGGAAGGGTTGCTGCCGGGCCAGCCGGTCGTCGCGCCGCCGCGCGACGACGTCGCGAAGCTGGCAGCGCTGCTCAACCAGGAGGCGCGCGTGACGCTGCTCTGCGGCTCGGGCTGCGCCGGGGCGCATGATGCGCTCCTCACGCTGGGCGAGCGGTTGAAGGCGCCGATGGTCCATGCCCTCAAGGGCAAGGAGCATGTCGAGTGGGACAATCCCTATGATGTCGGCATGACCGGCCTCATCGGCTTCGCCTCGGGCTACTATGCGATGCTCGACTGCGACATCCTGCTCGTGCTCGGCAGCGATTTCCCCTATCGCCAGTTCTATCCCAAGGGCGCCGGCATACGCATCGCGCAGATCGACATCAGGACCGAGCAGATCGGTCGCCGCACGCCGGTCGATCTCGGCCTCGTCGGCGACGTCAGGGCGACGCTCGAAGCGCTGCTGCCCCTCCTCGCCGAAAAGCGCGACCGCTCCCATCTCGACAAGGCGGTCGCGCATTATCAGCGCACGCGCCGGGAGCTCGACGATCTCGCCAAGCCGGGCAAGGCGCCGATCCATCCGCAACAGGTCGCCAAGGCGATCAGCGACCTCGCCGCCGAGGACGCGATCTTCACCTGCGATGTCGGGCTGCCGACAGTATGGGCGGCGCGCTATCTCGCGATGAACGGCAAGCGCCGGCTGATCGGCTCGTTCTGGCACGGCTCGATGGCCAATGCGATGGCGCAGACGATCGGCGCTCAATCGGCCTTCCCCGGCCGCCAGGTCATCGCGCTGGCCGGCGATGGCGGCTTCACCATGCTGATGGGCGATTTCCTCAGCCTGGTCCAGCTCGGCCTCAAGGCCAAGATCGTCGTCTTCAACAACGGCGCGCTCGGCTTCATCGAAATCGAGCAGAAATCGACCGGCTTCCTGCCGACCGGCACCGAGCTCAAGAATCCTGATTTCGCGGCGATGGCCGAGGCGGTCGGCATCCGCGGCATCCGACTGGAGGATCCCGCCGAGGTCGAGAGCGGGATCGCCGCCGCGCTGGCGCATGACGGGCCGGTGCTGGTCGACGCGGTGGTGACGCGGCTCGCCCTGCCGATCCCCCCGGCGATCACCGCCGAGATGGCCAAGGGCTTCACCCTCTACATGCTGAAGGCCGTTCTCAACGGCCGTGGCGACGAGATCAGCGAACTCGCCCGATCCAATCTTCGGCGATGACGTAGGGCCGCAGAGATCTGGCC
>DATAQP010000183.1:0-6319 GCA_036264595.1 Allostellaceae bacterium | reverse complement strand
CCCAACCGGGGTCCGCCCGCCTAGCGCGGGCGGCGGCGCAGGCGGAGGAAATACGGGCGCCGCCCCGCCGCGATCGCCTTGGCCTCGTAGCGTGTCGCCGGCCAGTCTTGCGGCCGGCTCCGCCAATCGGCCGGCCCCTCGGCCAGCCAGGCGAAGGCGGGATGGAGCGGGACGCGCGCCAGCATCCAGCCGAGATAATCGACATCGTCGGTGGCGAGGCGCAGCTGGGCGCCATCCTTCATCAGCGCGGCGAGCGTGTCGAGCGTCTGGCCGGTGACGATGCGGCGCTTGTGATGGCGCTGCTTGGGCCAGGGATCGGGGAAGAGGATGAAGACCCGGCTGATGCTGGCCTCCGGCAGCGCCGCGAGCAGCAGCCGCGCATCGTCGGTCAGGATGCGGATATTGGCGAGCTCCTGGCGCTCGATCTCGCCGAGCAGCTTGGCGATGCCGTTCTCGAAGACCTCGCAGCCGATCATCCCGATGTCGCGATGTGCCGCCGCCTGTGCGGCGAGGTGCTCGCCGCCGCCGAAGCCGATCTCGAGCCAGATCTCGCGCGGCCCCTTGTCAAGGAAGGCCGTGGGATCGAAGAGGGCGGCGGGATCGAGCGTGCCGTTTTCCGGCAACGTCACCGCGAGGCGCGGCAGCAGCGTGTCGATCAGCCTCTGCTGGCCGCGATGGAGCGGCCGGCCGCGGCGACGTCCGTAAAGAATGCGGCGGTGGCCCGGCTTCTGGTCGGGCTCCTCCCGCATAATCCCCCGGGAACGCCCCTTAGAAGGCGCGCTTCAGCGTATCGACGAGGTCGAGCTTCTCCCACGAGAAGCCGCCATCGGCATCCGGCTTACGGCCGAAATGACCATAGGCCGAGGTGCGCACGTAGATCGGCTTGTTGAGGCCGAGATGGGTACGGATGCCGCGCGGCGAGAGGTCGAGGAGATCCTGCAGGATGTCGGACAGCTTGTCCTCGTCGACCTGACCGGTACCGGCGGTGTCGACATAGACCGAAAGCGGCTTCGAGACGCCGATCGCATAGGAGAGCTGGATGGTGCAGCGCTCGGCGAGGCCGGCGGCGACGACGTTCTTGGCGAGGTAGCGGGCGGCATAGGCGGCGGAGCGGTCGACCTTGGTGGGATCCTTGCCCGAGAAGGCGCCGCCGCCATGCGGCGCCGCGCCGCCATAAGTGTCGACGATGATCTTGCGGCCGGTCAGTCCGGCATCGCCGTCCGGCCCGCCGACGACGAAGCGCCCGGTCGGGTTGACGTAGAAATGATCCTCGTCGCACATCCAGCCCTTGGGCAGCGTCTTGAGGACGTAGGGGCGGATGATCTCGCGCACTTCGGCCTGCTCGATCTTGGCGCTGTGCTGCGTCGAGACGACGACGGAGGTGGCGCCGACCGGCTTGCCGTTGACGTATTGCAGGCTGATCTGGCTCTTGGCATCGGGACCGAGCAGTGGCGCCTTGCCAGCATGGCGGTCGTCCGACAGCGCCTTGAGTATGGCGTGGGCGTAATAGATCGGCGCCGGCATCAGCTCGGGCGTCTCGGTGCAGGCATAGCCGAACATGATGCCCTGGTCGCCGGCGCCTTCGTCCTTGTTGCCCGCTGCATCGACGCCTTGCGCGATATCGGCCGACTGTTCGTGAACGTGGCAGGCGATCTCCGCCATGTTCCAGTGGAAGCCTTCCTGCTCGTAGCCGATCTCCTTGATCGCCTGACGGGCCACCTCCATCAGCCGGTCGCGACCGATATTCCCGGGCCCGCGCACTTCGCCGGCAAGAACGACGCGGTTCGTCGTCGCCAAGGTCTCGACGCCGCAGCGCGATTGCGGATCGGCGGCTAGAAAGGTGTCGACCACGGCATCGGAGATGCGGTCGCAGACCTTGTCCGGATGCCCCTCGCTCACGGACTCACTGGCAAAAACGTAATCGCGCTTGGCCACCATCGATCCTTTCGCTGCTCGCGGGCCTGGCTGGCTCAGCCACGGCCCAGAAATCGGCTCACCCCAACTCCGTTCACCCCCATCGTCACGCGAGTGCGCGATAGATTATCGGTTATTGACCAGGGCATGCGCCTCGGCACGACAATGGTGCCGACTTGTGACAAGCCGGTGCCGTCGACGTCAAGCGATTTTCGTGCGCGCGGCAGCGTGGCGAACCCTCTGGTCAGCTCGGCTCCGCCGATTTGGCAAGCGCCTTGGCGAGATCGAAAAGACGGCGCCTGATATGGGGATCGATGATCTTGTAATAGGCGCGGACGAGTTCGAGCGTCTCGCGCTTCAGCATCGGATCGGCCTCGTATCCTTCGGCTGCCTCGGCGAAGCCGCTGGGGCGCGGCACGATGTCGCCGCCCGCCGCGATGTCCTCGAAGAAGAACGAGACCGGGACATCGAGAACGCGGCTGAGATCGTAGAGTCGGCTGGCGCCGACCCGATTGGCGCCACGCTCGTATTTCTGCACCTGCTGAAAGGTCAGGCCGATCGCGTCGCCGAGCTTTTCCTGGCTCATGCCGAGAAGGGTGCGCCGCAGCCGCACACGCGCACCGACATGGACGTCGGTGGGGTTGGGTTTGTCGGATTTCTGGCGCCGTCGCCGCCCGATCTTGACCTTGTCGACCATGAACGCTCGCAAATCTTGAAAACGAGGCGCGCTTAGATATTCATACGTTGCTTTGCCGGTCAACCTTTGGCTCGTTGCACCGCAACAGCGGTCTTTCCTTGAGCTAGCGCCGGCGCCGACGCAACAGCGGAAGGCTGGCGGCGAGCATCAGGATCACCAACACCCAATCGCCGAGGCGGGCATAAAGCGGCGGCTGGGCGAGGCCGACCGGCAGGCCGGAATCGACAACGCCGATATCATCGAGCCCGAGCCGGCGGACCACCCTTCCATAGGCGTCGATCACCCCGGAAATGCCGTTATTCGCCGAGCGGACGAGCGGCAGCCCCTCCTCGATCGCGCGCACCCGGGCGATGGCGAAGTGCTGGAATGGCCCCGAGCTGAAGCCGTACCAGGCATCGTTCGTGACGTTGAGCAGCCAGGCCGGACGATGCGCCGGATCGCTCACCTCGCCGGGAAAGATCACCTCGTAGCAGATCAGCATGCCGACTGGTGGCAGGCCGGGCAGGTCAAGGGTGCGCGGCCCCGGACCGGCGGCGAAATCGACGCCGTCATTGGCGATCGCCGGAATCGGGCTGAGCGAGCGCAGCGGCATGTATTCGCCGAACGGCACGAGATGGAACTTGTCGTAATTGCCGCGGATGGCGCCCGTGTCGTCGAGGGCGACCAGACTGTTCCAGGCGTGGAGCGGCGCTTCCGGCGGCGGCTCGGTGCGCAGGGCGCCCGTGATGAGCAGGCCGCCGCGCGGCACCACCGTCGCGATGGCGGCGCGGCGCGCCGGGTCGCGATTGAGATAGAAGGTCGCCGCCGCCTCCGGCCAAATGACGTCGGTAACCTGGTCATGGCCCGGCCCGGCGGACAGCGTCAGCAGGCGCTGGAAATTGCTCTCGCGCTCCTGCGCGTCCCATTTCAGATTCTGTGCGATCGAGGGCTGCACGAGGCGAAGGCGGATATCGGGCACCATCGCGTCGCCGGCACCGGCGAGGCGGATGGCCCCGGCCCCCGCCAGAGCGGCGACGAGCAGCAGCGCGGCGCCGGCCGGGGCCAGGCGCCGCCAGGGGCGCGCCGCGCCGAGCAGGGGATCGCCGAGCGAAGCCGGCAAGGCGGCGATAATCACGGTGAGCAGGCTGAGGCCGTAGATGCCGGTTGTCGCCGTCGTCTGCAGCACCGTGCCGGCGCCTGGAAAACCGCCGGACCAGGCATAGCCGACGAGATTCCAGGGAAATCCGGTGAGGATGTGGCCGCGCAGCCATTCGCACGCCGTCCAGGCGACGCCGAGGGCGCAGGGGCGGCTCAAGAAGCCGCGGGCGCCGATCGCCTCATAGGCGAGCAGCGCCAATCCGCTGAAGATGCCGAAGAAGACCGGCAGGGCAACGAGCGCCGGCGGCAGCAGCCACCAATAGGTCGCGATGTCGACGAGCAACGCCAGCGCGATCCAGTAGAAGCCGGCGAGAAAGAAGCCGAAGCCGAAGCTCCAGCCCAGGGCGAAGGCCTCGCGCCGCCCCGTCACGCCGGAGGCCAGCCAGACGAGGCCGCTGAACGAGACGACGAGCAGCGGCACAAGATCGACCGGCGGCAGCGCCGCCGCGGCGAGCACGCCGAGCAGCGCGGCGAGGCCGTGGCGGCGCCAGCCGGTAAGCGAGCCCGCCCAGGTGGCGAAGCGTTGCACCGGATCGCGCGCCATCACCGCCTCGAAGCCGAGGCTCGTCCGCGTCTCAGTCATCATCGCCCCTTTTGATCTCTGCCTTCGCCGCGGCTTGCGGGTGCGGCACAGTGCCCGGGACGGCTGCCGCCGGTGCCGGCACCGCACGCGGCAGCCCGCGCACGCGCAGCCGCTTGACCCGGCGCGGATCGGCGTCGAGCACCTCGAAGCTGATGCCGTCGGGATGGCCGATCGTCTCGCCGCGGCTCGGCACGCGCCCGGCCAGCATGAAGACGAGGCCGCCGAGCGTGTCGATGTCCTCCTCGGCATCGGCGTCGAGCAGGCGCACGGCGAAGCGCTCCTCGAACTCCTCGATCGGCGTGCGCGCATCGGCGATGACGCTGCCGTCGGGGCGCTGGACGAGTTGCGGCGTCGCCGCGTCGTCGTGCTCGTCCTCGATCTCGCCGACGATCTCCTCGATCAGATCCTCGATGGTGACTAGCCCGTCGATGCCGCCGAACTCGTCGACCACCATCGCCATGTGAATGCGCGACAGCCGCATCTGCAGCAACAGATCGAGCAGCGGCATCGAGGGCGCGACGACCAGCACCTTGCGCACCAGCTTGGCGAGCTGAACCGGATGGTCGCCGACGAGCGGGCCGAGGATGTCCTTGACGTGCAGGAAGCCGATCACATCGTCGAGCGTCTCGCGATAGACCGGCATGCGCGAACGGCCCTGCTCGACGAACAGCCGGACCGCCTCGGAAAATTCGGTATCGACGTCGAGGGCGACGATGTCGACGCGCTGGACCATGACGTCGGCGGTGTTGAGCTCGTGCAGCTTGAGGATATTGCCGATCAGCATCTTTTCCTGCGGATCGATCGGCTCGGCGACCTCCTGGCGCTCCTCGATCATCTCCTCGAGCGTGTCGCCGTCCTCCTCGCCGTTGCGCGACCTTGTCAGCTGGCGCAGCCAGGCGCGCAGGCCGCGGAACGGCCGCTCGGCGGAAGACCGTTCGGGCTCGCCCGGATCGTCCGGCGGGGTGCCGATCGAGGGCTCAGCCATGTCGCACCCGCAACGGCGGCGCGCTCGTCCGATAGGGATCGGCGATCCCTATCCCGGCGAGCACGGTTGTCTCGAGCGCTTCCATGCGCAGCGCCGCCGCCGCTTCCTCGTGATCGAAGCCGAGCAGATGAAGCACGCCGTGAACGACGAGATGCGCGAGATGGCCGGCGAGCGTCTTGCCCTGCGCCGCAGCCTCGCCGGCAACCGTGCCGAAGGCGAGGACGACGTCGCCGAGGAGGAGCGGTGCGGCCCCCGGCGACGGCGCGCCACGCGTTGCCCCTTCGTCGGCTGGAAAGGCGAGCACGTTGGTCGGCTTGTCCTTGCCGCGCCATTGCCGATTGAGACGGCGCAGCAGCGCGTCGTCGCCGAGCACGATGCTGAGCTCGGCGCCGGTTTCAGGCGCCACCCAGCCGGACGGAGCGGCGGCGAGCGCGGCGCGCGCCGCCGCCCGGCAGAGCGCGCGGCGGCGCGGCAGCGCCTCACGCCACGCCGCGCACGGCTCGGCAATGTCGATGGTGGTGGAACGATCGATCGCTTTGCTGCTCATCTCAACACGGCCACGGCATCTGCTGCGCGGCCATCCCTTTCAAGACGGATCTTCCTCGGGCGCCTGGCGCAGGCGGTCGCGCGCATCATAGGCGTGGACGATGCGGGCGACGAGCGGGTGGCGCACGACATCGGCCTCGCCGAATTCGATGACGGCGATCTCCTCGACGTCGCGCAGCGTCTCCAGCGCGTCGCGCAGCCCCGAGCGGGTACCGCGCGGCAGGTCGACCTGCGAGAGGTCGCCGGTCACCGTCATGCGCGCATTCTCGCCGAGCCGCGTCAGGAACATCTTCATCTGCACCGGCGTGGTGTTCTGCGCCTCGTCGAGAATGACATGGGCGTTGGCGAGGGTGCGACCGCGCATGAAGGCGAGCGGCGCGATCTCGATCTCGCCATTGGTCAGCCGCTTCTCGATCTGCTCGGCCGGCAGCATGTCGTGCAGCGCGTCGTAGAGCGG
>DATAQP010000115.1:0-7104 GCA_036264595.1 Allostellaceae bacterium | reverse complement strand
GTGACGGTGCTTAGCCTGGCGCCGGCGATCCTCATCACCGTCACCTCGTTCACCCGCATCATCATCGTGCTGTCCTTCCTGCGCAACGCGCTCGGCATCCAGCAGACGCCGCCCAACACGGTGCTGGTCAGCCTCGCCCTCTTTCTCACCGGCTTCGTCATGACGCCGACCATCGAGGCCGCCTATCGCGACGGCATCGGCCCGATGATCGAGGGGACGATCAACGAGACAGAGGCGATGACCCGCACGCTGGTGCCGTTCCATGCCTTCATGAGCGCCAACGTGCGCAGCCAGGATCTCAAGCTCTTCGCCGACATCGCCAAGATGGAGGCGGTCGCCGAGCCCAAGGACGTGCCGATCCGCGTGCTGGTGCCCGCCTTCATGATCAGCGAGCTGCGCCGCGCCTTCGAGATCGGCTTCCTGCTCTTCCTGCCCTTCCTCATCATTGATCTCGTCGTCGCCTCGATCCTCATGTCGATGGGCATGATGATGCTGCCCTCGGCGGTCATCTCCCTGCCCTTCAAGATCGTCTTCTTCGTGCTGGTCGACGGCTGGTATCTCGTCGCCGGCAGCCTGGTGCAGAGCTTCAACGGGAGCTGAGCCGCCGACCGGCGTCGCGCTGGCCTTTGCCCTGTTGACGGCGGGATAAGTGCATATACACTGACCGCCATGACGGCCGATCTCTCGCTGTGCAAGCAATGCCATTGCCTTGCCGCGCGGCGCCGCGCCCGGGCGCTTACCCGGCATTTCGAGGCCGAGCTGCGGCCGCACCGGCTGCGCGCGACGCAATTCTCGATCCTGGCTGCGCTCGCCCTCGCCGGCACGCTGCCGATGGGCGAGCTGGCCGAGCTGCTCGGGCTCGAGCGCACGACGCTGACGCGCGCCGCGACCCTGCTCGAGCGCAATGGCTGGCTGCGCGCCGAACCATCGGACGACGCGCGCGAGCGGCCGCTGCGGCTGACCGCCGCCGGCCGCCGCAAGCTGGAGGCGGCCTATCCGTCCTGGAAGGCGGCTCAGGATTCCGTCGTAAACAAGGGAGGACGCTACTGATGGCGATGAGGGGCAAGAAGCCGACCGGCAGAAAGCCTGCGGCGACAAAATCATCTTCTCGATCGCGCGCGCTGGTCCTGGTCGCCACGCGCAAGGGCGCCTGGCTGTTTCACGGCGATGCCGGCCGCCGCGCCTGGCGGGTCGACGGGCCGCATTTCCTCGGCCATATCATCAGCCATCTCGTGCTCGATCCGCGCGACGGGCGGACCCTGCTGGCGGCGGCCAAGACCGGGCATCTCGGCCCGACCGTCTTTCGCTCGAGCGATCTCGGCCGCAGCTGGAAGGAGGCGGCGCGGCCGCCGGCCTTTCCCAAGGCGAAAGAGGGCGAGAGCGGCCGCGTCGTCGATCACACCTTCTGGCTGACGCCCGGCCATGCCAGCGAGACGCAGGTCTGGTACGCCGGCACCTCGCCGCACGGCCTCTTCCGCTCCGACGATGGCGGCGACAGCTGGGCGCCGGTCGCCGGCCTCAACGACGATCCGCAATACCGCACCTGGATGGGCGGCCCGCAGGACGGCACGCCCGACGGGCCGAAGCTCCACTCGATCATCGTCGACCCGCGCGACGCCGCCCATCTCTATGTCGGCATGTCGAGCGGCGGCGTGCACGAATCGCGCGATGGCGGCCGCAGCTGGGCGCCGCTCGTTCAGGGGCTCGAGGTGGTCGAGGATCTCGATCCCGCCAACATCACCTTCCACGACCCGCATTGCGTCCGCCTCTGCCCGAGCGATCCCGACCGGCTCTATCAGCAGAACCATTGCGGCATCTACCGCATCGACCGGCCGGCGAATGAGTGGCGGCGCGTCGGCAAGACCATGCCGAAGCGGGTCGGCGATATCGGCCTTCCCATGGTCGTGCATCCGCGCGATGCCGACACCGCCTGGGTCTTCCCGATGGACGGCACCACGGTGTGGCCGCGCACCAGCCCGCAAGGCCGGCCTGCCGTCTATGTCACACGCAACGCCGGCAAGGGCTGGAAGCGGCTCGACGGCGGCCTGCCTGAAGGTCAGGCCTGGTGGACGGTGAAGCGCCAGGCGATGACGGCAGACGCGCAGGATCCCATCGGGCTATATTTCGGCACGACGAGCGGCGAGCTGTGGGCGAGCCGCGACGAGGGCGAGCGCTGGCGCTGCCTTGCCCGGCACCTGCCCGAGATCTACGCGGTCGAGGCCGCGGCGCTCGGCTGAGGCGCCGCCATCGGAGCTTATCGGAAGAAGGTTAGGGCGATGAAGGTCACGATCCCCGGTCCGCTGCGCTCCTACACCAAGCGGCGCGAGGTCGAGGCAAGCGGCGCGACGCTCGCCCATCTGCTCGCCGATCTCGATCGCCAATACCCCGGTCTACGCTTCCGCATGGTCGACGAGCAGGACAGAATCCGGCCCCACATGCGCTGTTTCGTCAACGGCGAGCAGGTGGTCGACATGGCGAGCGCGCTGCGATCCGGCGATGCGCTGCAGATCGTGCAGGCGCTGAGCGGCGGCTAGGCGAATCCTGCGGCCTCGATCCACAGCAGCGAATACGTCATCGACGGCGGCACGATCCCGACGGTATGACGCGGCCGAATGCCGTCGCCGCCTAGTTGATCGCGCTCAGCTTCTGCTTGGCCAGCCGCTCGCGATAGCTCGCCATGAAGCCTTGCAGGTCGCTGACCTGGGCGACCTTGCCGGCGAGCTGGCGGATGTCGCCGGAGCTCGCCGCGCTGCCGCCAGCGATGACGCGGAAGGCCTCGCGGAACGGGCTCGCCTCCATCGCCGCACCATAGATCGTCGCCAGCTTGGCGACGCCCGGCCGGTCGTCGGCCAGGGTGAGGGCGGTGCCCCAATTGAGGATGAGGCGCGCGGAATCCTCGTCGAGCTGCCCCTCGCGGATGCGGGCCGCACCGGTCAGCCGGGCGAAGGTCTTGGCCGCCTCCATCCAGTTCTTGTCGCGCCAGTAGATATCGGCGCGCAGCTGATCGGCCTCGACGCTGTTGTCGGCGGCGAGGATGGCGAGCGCCTCGTCGGAGCGGTGCAGCTCGAGCAGCGCGCGGGAGCGCAGCTGCTGGCGCTGGCGCAGCAGATTGGGATCGATGTCACGGCTGGCGGCGTTGCCGGCAGTATTGCTGCCCGAGGTGGCGTCGAGCGTCGCCAGCGCCGCCGCCGGCTTGCGGTCGAGCAGCTGCACGAGCGCAAGCCGGGTGGCGACGCGTGCCTTGTCCCTGCCGGTGAGGCGGAACTGAACTTGCTTCTCGAGCAGCGCGGCGGCGCGGTCGAGGAGATCGACGCCGACCAGCCGATCAACCAGACGGGCGATGATCTGGTCGCCCTTGTCGCCGGCCGGGGTAAGCTCGCGATACTCGTCATAGAGGGCGAGCGCCTTGAGCGGCGGCACGTTCTCGGCCTCCGGACCGACGAAGAGATCGCTGAACGCCGCGGTCAGCTGCTGGGCGACCGCGCGATGCTCGGGATGGTCGGGGAAATTCGTCATCGCCTGGTTGAGCGCCTCGAGCCCGCCGCGATAATCGCCGTCCTTGAACTTGAGCTCGCCGAGACGGCGCAGCAGGGTCAGCTCGAAATCGTCGCCACGCCAGGCGAAGCGCAAGCCGTCCAGCGTCTCGATCGCCTGACCGCGCGTCAGCGCGCCGCTGTCGAGATCGGCGAGGGTGCGCGCCAGCAGGGCGCGCGCGCGGCTCGGGCGGTCGTCGCCAGCGGCGAGCTTGTCGAGAATGGCACGCGACTGCTCGGCTTCGCCGGCGAGCTCGAGCGCTCGGGCGGAGAGCAGCTGCGCGGCGGCGCGATCGCCAGCGCTCGGCGTATCCTTGAGGACGAGATCGAGATAGCGGCCGGCATCCTCCTGCTGACCGGTGCTCAGCACTGCCTCGGCGGCCTGCAGGGCGAGGCGGTTGCGCAGCAGCTTGGGATAGCTCGGCAGCAGCACCTCGCCGCGGCTGAACTCGGCGGCGGCGCGCGGCCAGTCGCGCTTGACATAGGCGAGCGAGCCGCGCCACAGCGCGATGTCCTGCTCGTCGTCGAGCGCGTGCAGGCCGAGCTCGTGCGCGGCGCCGTCCTCGTCGCCGGCGAGCAGCATGGCGGCGCCGACCAGGGCGCGAACCTTGGGATCGGCGGCGAAGCCGGGATCGTCGCGCTGGATCGCCTCGATGACGCCGAGCGCCTCGGGGCCGTAGCCATGGGCGAAATAGAAGCGGGCGAGATCGAGCCGCGCGCCGGAGCGCGAGACCGGCGCCGCGGCGACGATATCCTGCTGCAAGGCGCGGCGCCGCGTCAGCACGTCGCCATCACGCGCGCCGAACCAGTCGGCAAGATCGAAGAGCTTGGGTTGCGCCTCGCTGCGCCGCAGCGCGCGATCGTTCTCGTCGGACAGGGTGAGGCCGGAGCTGCTCGTCACCTCGACGCCGTTGGCGATGGTGCGCGCGATGACGCCGTCATTGGCCGGGCGTAGCGCGATGCCCTGGGCGGTGAGCAGCGCGATGAAGTCGACGAGACGCTCCTCGCGGGCGAGTCCCTGCCCGACCTGGCCGACCGGCACGACGATCAGATTGTCGCCGATCTCGGGATCGCGGAAGACGATCGGCTCGCCGGGATCGCGCACGGTGAAGAGGGCGCGCGGCGGCTGAGCCCCGGGCTGCAGGCTGACACCGGCGGGCGCGCCGGGCTGCAAGAGCTGCGGCGTCAGCTCGACGACCCAGGCATTGTCGACACGGCGCAGCGACGGGTTGAAGCCCTTGAGCGTGGTGAGGCGCAGGATCGTCGCGGTGGCGTGCGAAATCTGTTGGACGGCGGTGACCGCCGCCTGGCCCCTCGCGCGCAGATCGGCGAGATCGACCGGGGTCGGCGCCCCGAATACGATCCACAGATAGGCGCCGCGACGAAACACTGCGGCCCCGACCGGCTTGCTCCACTCGAAGCGCAGGGTCGCGCCCTCGTCGCCGCTTGTGTAGCGCAACGACAGCGGGCCGGGCTCGCGCACCGGCGCGGCGAGCGAGGTCGTCGGCTTGGCCGCCGGCTCCGGCTGCTCCTTGGCCGCAATCGGCTTGTCGGCGTTCGGTGCCTCGGCGGACCGTTTTTCAGCAGGCGCCTTCTGGGCCGGCGCTTTCTCGGCCGTCACCTTCTCGGGTGCCGCGGCCTCCGCGACCGGCTTGGCAACCGGCGCCTTGTCCGCCGCTTTGGCGGCGACGGGCTGCTCGGCTGCTGCCTTTTCGGCTGCTACCTTTTCGGGGGAAACCTTCTCCGCCGGCGCCTTGTCGGCAGCTTGCGGCGCGGCAGCGCTCTTGCTCTGCTTGGCTGGCGGCAGGTCGAGGATGACGTTGTTGTCCTTGTGATGAACGCTCAGCTTGCTGCCGCTCGGCAGGGTGAGCGCAACCGTCACTTCGTTCTTCCCGGGGATGATGCGCGCCGACAGATCGGGCGCCGCGGCGGTGAGCTGGGCGGCGTCGATCGTGGCGTTGCGCTTGAAGCTGATGCGTGCCTCGCCCTTGACGACGGCGGCGGCGAACTCGACCCGCGTCGGCCATTGGAAGACGAGCCCACGCCCACCCGGTTTCTCGACGAGCTTGACGGGAACGGCTTGGGCCGCGGGAGCAGCCGCAGCGGCAGGCTTCGCTGCTGCCGGCGCCGGTGTGGGCGGGGCGGCAGCGGCAGCCGCTACTGGCGTCGGTGCGGGCGTCGCGGGCGCGCCCGGCTGGTCGAGAAGATCGATGGCGATGCGATCGCCATTGGCGAAGCTGTGCAGGCCGAGCGGGCGCTTCAGCTTGAGGATGACGGTCTTGTCGCCCTCCATCGCGGCGCTCTCGACCTGAAGCGGAAGCTGCTTGGCGATGCGCGAAAGATCAGCGACGAAGGGCCGATCGAACGTGACGACGACGCCTTTCTGGTCGTCGAGACGGGCTTCGAATTTCACCGCGCCCGGCCAGGCGAAGACGACGCGGCCGAAGGTTTCGTGGCGTCCCGTCTCGACACCGACCTTCTCGGCGGCAAACGCCGAGACTGCAACCAGGAAGACGAGGGAAGTCGCAGCGAGCGACCGCAGGAAACCGGACGGGCAACCCCGGAAATGAACCATCAATCGAAGCTCGCCAGCAGCGCGTCGATATCGGCCTGGCTATTCGTCGCCGCAGTGGGCAGCGCCGGGCCGTTGAGCAGGCTCGCCGTCTCGTCGGGACGCGCCTCCTCATCTGCCCTCGCGCCGAGATCGGCGCCGAACACGGCGAGCAGGGCGTCGATCTTATCTTCGATATGGCGCAGCGCCTTGACGACCTTGCTGATTCGCTGGCCGGTGATGTCCTGGAAGCCGCAGGCCTCATAGACCTTGATGACGATGTCGCCAAGCGGAGCGGCGGCTTCCGACGGCAAGTTGCCGGCGAGACGCTCGACCTCCTCCATGCCGCCGAGGATGATGCCGGTCGCTTCGGCCGTCGCCTGGACCACGGCGTCGAGCTCGTCCGTCGCCATCGGGATGTGGCGGACGCTGATGTCGTCGGGCCGCAGCTCGGCGATGTCGCGGCGCACCGTCTTGATGTAGGCGGCGAGCGCCTCGACCTCGCGATAGAGCTGCAGATCGGCGAGCGAGATATCGCCGGACAGGCTGGAGACGACGCTCTTGATCATGCCGTCGAGCAGGACCGGATCGACGGCCGCCGGGGCGGCGGCATGGACCGCTCGCAGCCGGGTATCGAATTGCGGATCCGGGGCGAGGCGGGACGTCGAAGAGCGGGACATCAACAACCTTCTCAGGCTCACGGGGCTGCATGCGAATGCGGTATCCGCGACTTTGCCCTTGTCGTAGTTAAAACGCGGTTAAGCGCGATCGATTTGTCCGCTGGTCGCCTACTGCTTGACCTCTGGGGACGGCTGCCGCGCCGCCAGGGCGAGCGTCACCGCTTTCACCTTGGCGGGATCCATGGCGGCGAGAATGGGAGCGGTCTTCAGCTCCTTCATCTGCTCGAGAACATCGAGCAGGACCGGCAGGTCGAGCTGCTCGAAGATGCGCGCCGCCTCCTTGGGCTTCATCGTCTCGTAGATGCGGACCAGACTCTTGATCTTGGCATCATCCTTCTGG